>NZ_JBSGJD010000351.1:0-7669 GCF_053605405.1 Amycolatopsis sp. NPDC003861 | reverse complement strand
AGCGTTCGACTTGCATGTGTTAAGCACGCCGCCAGCGTTCGTCCTGAGCCAGGATCAAACTCTCCAACAATGTCTTCGAATTCAATCGAGGCAAAATGTATTGCTCTCAAAGGAAACCCCGACGAGGGGGTTTCAATAATAAGCTCTACTGGCTTAGTTCACTAGCACACTGTTGAGTTCTCAAGCAACACACTTCGGACCGCCGCGCCGCGAAGGCGCCTTGGTCTTCGGCTTTTGTTTCAAGCTTTGTTCCAGGGATACCACCCTGGTTCGGGACCACCCACTCTACCACGATCGTGGGAGCTTGGTTCGTGTTCCCGGCGGCCGCTCGGTTTCCCTGGCGACTTGGAGAACTTTACATGCCCCCGAAACCCCCTTGCACAGGGGGGTACCTTTTTTCGCGCCAGGCCTCTGACCTGCACCGATACGGCCGCCACGGCGGGGAGACGGCCCCGACGCCCGGTGCGCCGCTCAAGCCGGCCGGGGAGACCGGTGCGCCGCTCGGGCCGACAGCGGGGGCCGGTGGGCGGCCGCGGAGACCGGCGCTCCCTCAGGCCGAACGCGGAGACCGGTTGCGCCGATCAAGCCAGCCCCAGCAACCGGTGCCCCTTAGACCACCGCGGACGCCGTTGCGCCACAGGCCAGCCCGGAGGCCGGTGGCCCCTCAAGCCCGGCCGCGGACCCCGGCGCGCCCGTCAGACCGGCCGCGGCGACCCAGCACCTCAAGCCGGCCGCGGGGAGCCGTGCGTTGCGATGACCGTCACCACCACCAGTGCCGCCGTCAGGCCGGCCGCCGCGTGGATCGGGGCCGGTGTGAACGAGGCTGTCAGGACCAGCGCCGCCGTTGCCGGGAAGCCGATGGCGATCGGGCGGCACTCGTTCGTCGGCCCTATGTGCAGCAACCACACGCTCAGCAGGAACACCGCCACCGGCACCGTGGTCGGCAATGCCGCCGCCACTCCGCCGAGGTGCGATGTCCCCGTGTCGTACGCCACCGCCACCTCGAGGCCCGCGCCGACCGCCGCCGCGGAGGCGAAGATGAAGTAGTGGCCGTAGCCCCAGCTCATCGAGGTGAACATGCCCGGGCGGCGGACCAGCCGGGCGTGTCCCGGCCGGTCGAAGTACAGCCACCACATCGAGAACACGAGCACCAGGCCGGCCGCGGCCAGTGACACCAGTGCTCCGATGTGCCCTGGCTCGGCCGTTCCCTCCTTGATCGCGTTGGTCGCGCTCAGGATCGTCTCGCCGAGCACGATCAGCGTGAACAGGCCGTACCGCTCGGCGATGTGGTGCGGGTGCCACGTCGTCCCCCCGCGGCTCTCGGCCCACACCGGCACCGCGAGCTCCGCCAGCACCAGCACGACGAACGCGACGGCGCCCGCCGTCGCCGGTACCCACAGCCGCGCGATCCACAGCACCTGGACCACCACGATCCCGGCGGCGTAGCGCAACGCGGCCGGACGGCACTCCGGCTCCGAGCGCGCCGCGCGCAGCCACTGGACCACCATCGCCAGCCGCATCAGGACGTACCCGGCGACGATCACGCGGAAGTCGCCCTCGAACGCGGTGGACACCCCGGCCGCGATGGTCAGGCCGCCGGCGATCTGCAGGAGCGTGGCCAGCCGGTACGGGACGTCGTCGGTGTCGAACGCCGAGGCGAACCAGCTGAAGTTGAGCCAGCCCCACCAGATCGCGAAGAACACCATCGCGAACGACGTCACGCCGTGCGCGGCGTGCCCCTCCGCGAGCGCGTGGTGCAACGCCGCCGCGGCCTGGCCGACGGCGACCACGAAACACAGGTCGAAGAGCAGTTCCAGCGGGGTCGCGACGCGGTGGTGCTCACCGCGGTCGCGGGAGCGCATCGGCCGGTACCAGACCCGGGTCCCGGACGGCTGTTCGGTCATCGGGACTCCCCCGCGTCGGCCTCGGACGGACGCGATCATCCCAGCACGAGCGGCACGGGAGCGGCGAGCACGACACGGGTGAAGCAGACGGACGGGCCCGGTTCCCCCTCACCCGGGCCCGCCCGCCGCCGTCACGCGCCGGCGGGCACCGATGGGCAGCCCTTCCGCGAGCGCCGGACGGTCCCCCGCGGACGCCGACACTCACTGGACGGAAGGTGACCGAGTGTGTCCATTCCCTCGAACTCCGGACGCCTCGATCGCTCGAGCCGGTCACCCCATCCCCGGGTGGCCGACTGATTGCCACTGTCGGTAGCCGAAGCCGCGCAGTGAAGGCTCCATAAGATCTACCCGGTCGCTCTCCGTAGCACCAGGGTCTTTCCTCGCTCGTCACTCGGATGGAGCATCGCGAATCTGCGGAAAGTAGTGTCTCAACCCCGGTGGACGTCCGCGGCGGACGTCTCGGCCTTCCGGGCTTCCCGCTCCTGCTCGGACGCCCGGTGCCGCCGCGCCCGGAGCTCGGCGACCGCCAGCGCGAGCGCGCCGCACGTCAGGACGGCCGCGCAGCCGAGCGCGACGGTGAGCGCCACGGGATAGCCGTGGCCGAGGACCAGGCCGAAGACCGACGCGAGCACCGCGGTGCCGATCGCCGTGCCGATCCGCTGCCCGGTCTGCAGCGCGCCGCCGGCGACGCCGGCCATCCGGACCGGCACGCACTCCAGCGTCAACGTCGTGTTCGGCGAGATCACCATCCCGCCGCCCACGCCCGCGAAGAGCAGCGGCAGCGCGAACGCCCACCCGGACGCCGACGGCGGGACCAGCTCGGCGAGCAGCGCGACACCCAGCAGCCCGGCGGCGACCATGGCCAGCCCGGTCACCGTGAGACGGCGGCCGTACCGGGGCACGAGCCGCCCGGCGACCGCGGCCGACACCGCCGAGCCGAGCGCGAACGGCGTCACCGACAGGCCCGACTGCAGCGGCGAATAGCCGAGACCCTGCTGGAAGTACATCGCGAAGACCAGCCAGATCCCGGCGAAGCCGCAGAAGTAGAGGGCACCGACCGCCGCGCCGGCCGCGTAGCCGGGGGTGCCGGTGAACAGGCGGGTGTCCAGCAGCGGCGACCGCCCGCGCCGGACCACCGAGCGCTCCCAGCGCACGAACACGACCCCGAAGACGAGCGCGACCGGGAACAGCCACCACAACCGGGCGAGACCGCCTTGGTCGGACTCGACGACCGGGAGCAGCACGCCGAGGACGGCCACGGCCAGCAGCCCGATGCCGACGAAGTCGATCTCCGACCGGATCCTGAGCTGTTTCTTCTCACTCCGCGGCAGCAGCCGCAGGGCCAGGGCGAACGCCAGGACGCCGATCGGGACGTTGACGTAGAACACCCAGCGCCAGCCGTCCTCGGCGCCGAAGAGCGCGATGATGGCGCCCCCGAGGATCGGGCCGACCGCCGTGGAGATCCCGACGACGGCGCCGAACATCCCGAACGCGCGGCCGCGCTCGGCGCCGCGGAAGAGGTCCTGGATCAGGCCGGTGTTCTGCGGGGTCAGCATGCCCGCCGCGACCCCCTGGGCGAGCCGCGCGATGACCAGCGTGAGCTCGTTCGGGGCCGCGCCGGCCAGCGCGCTGGTGAGGACGAACGCGGCGAGGGCGCCGAGGAACATGTTCCGCCGGCCGAACGCGTCCCCGAGGCGGCCGCCGGTGACCAGCACCAGGCCGAACGCCAGCGCGTAGCCGGAGACGACCCAGCGGATCCCGCCGCTGCTCGCGTGCAGGCCGGCCTGCATCGAGGGGAGGGCGACGTTGACGATGCTGACGTCGAGCAAGCCCATGAACCCGGCCGTCAGCGAGACGGCAAGCGCTTTCCAGCGGCGGGGGTCGGGTTCGTACGTCATCCTGTCCAGCAAACACGAAAGGCGGGATCCGCGCGCGCTGTGCGCCCGGATCCCGCCCCGAGGAACGTCACGTCGACGCGGTGATTCCGCGGATGCCCTTCAGCTCGCCGATCAGCATCGAGCTGACCTTCACCGGGTAGTCGTAGAGCGCGAAGACCGTCTGGTTCTTGCCCACCAGCTTGAGGTGCACCGGGGTCTCCCCCTTGTGGGCGAGCAGCGTCGACCGCAGCTCGCTCACCACCGACTGGTCGATCTTCTCCGCCGCGGCCAGCAGGACCAGCGGCGGCTCGTCGTCGCCGTTGCCGGTGCCGACCTCGGACAGGTCCAGTGTGGCCAGGCCGCCGCCGAAGACCGACATCTTGTCCTCGCGCCAGTTCACCCGGCCCTTGACCAGCACCGCGTTGTCCTCGATCAGCTCACTCGCGAACAGCGCGTACGACTTCGGGAAGAACAGGACCTCGAGCGAAGCGTCCATGTCCTCCACCGTGCAGATCGCCCAGGGTTCGCCCTTCTTGTTGACCCGCCGCTCGAGGGAGGTGATCAGCCCGGAGATCACGAGCTCACCTTCCTTCGGCGGGTCGTTGAGGATGCTCGCGATCGGCTTGGGCGCGTGCTTGCGCAGGATCCGCTCGGCGCCGTCCAGCGGGTGCGCCGAGACGTACAGGCCGAGCATCTCGCGCTCGTAGGCGAGCAGCTGCTTGCGCGGGTACTCCTCCTCGCCGAACTTCAGGTGCGCGAGCGGGGACGACGACGGCGCCGCCTCCCCCTCGTCGCCGCCGAAGCCGAACAGGTCGAACTGGCCCATCGCCTCCTGGCGCTTGAGCGGGACGACGGCTTCGACCGCGTCTTCGTGGACCTGGATCATCGACAGCCGCGTGTGGCCGAGCGAGTCGAACCCGCCCGCCTTGATCAGCGACTCGATCACCCGCTTGTTGCAGGCCACGAGCTCGGACTTGTCGAGGAAGTCGGTGAAGGACGCGTACTTGCCCTTCTCCTCGCGGGTCTTGATGATCGACTCGACGACGTTCGCGCCGACGTTGCGGACGGCACCCAGCCCGAAGCGGATGTCGTCCCCGACGGCCGCGAAGCGCAGGGCCGATTCGTTGACGTCCGGCGGGAGCACCTTGATGCCGAGCCGGCGGCACTCGGACAGGTAGACCGCCGACTTGTCCTTGTTGTCACCCACCGAGGTGAGCAGCGCGGCCATGTACTCGGGCGTGAAGTTCGCCTTGAGGTACGCGGTCCAGTAGGAGACCAGGCCGTACGCGGCCGCGTGGCTCTTGTTGAACGCGTAGCCGGCGAACGGGAGGATCGTGTCCCAGAGCGCCTTGACGGCTTCGGCGGAGAACCCGCCCGGGACCAGGTCACTGGCCTTCATCCCGGCTTCGAAGCCCTCGTACTCGAGGTCGAGGACTTCCTTCTTCTTCTTGCCCATCGCGCGGCGCAGAACATCTGCCCGCCCCATCGTGTAGCCGGCCACCTTCTGGCCGATGTGCATGATCTGCTCTTGGTACACGATCAGGCCGTAGGTGTCGGCCAGGATCTCCCGCAGCGGCTCGTCGAGCTCCGGGTGGATCGGCTTGACCTTCTGCCGGTTGTTCTTCCGGTCGGCGTAGTCGTTGTGCGCGTTCATGCCCATCGGGCCGGGGCGGTAGAGCGCGCCGACCGCGACGATGTCGTCGAACACCGTGGGCTCCATGCGGCGGAGCAGGTCGCGCATGGGCCCGCCGTCCAGCTGGAACACGCCGAGCGTGTCGCCGCGGGCGAGCAGCTTGTACGTCTCCGGGTCCTCGACGCCCAGGGTGTCGAGGTCGATGTCGATCCCGCGGTTGGCCTTGATGTTGTCGATCGCGTCACCGATGACGGTGAGGTTCCGCAGGCCCAGGAAGTCCATCTTCAGCAGGCCGATGGCCTCGCACGACGGGTAGTCCCAGCCGGTGATGATCGAGCCGTCGTCGCGCTGCCAGAGCGGGATCGCGTCGGTCAGCGGGTCGCACGACATGATGACCGCGCAGGCGTGCACGCCCGCGTTGCGGATCAGGCCTTCGAGGCCACGGGCGGTCTCGAAGATCGTCTTGCACTCTTCGTCGGTCTCGACCAGCGCGCGGACCTCGGCGGCCTCGCCGTAGCGCTCGTGCTTGTTGTCGACGATGCCCGAGAGCGGGATGTCCTTCGCCATGATCGGCGGCGGCAGCGCCTTGGAGATCTTGTCCGCGATCGCGTACCCGGGCTGGCCGAAGTGGACGCGCGCGGAGTCCTTGATCGCCGCTTTGGTCTTGATGGTGCCGAAGGTGATGACCTGGGCGACCTTGTCCGCGCCGTACTTCTCGGTGGCGTACCGGATCATCTCGCCGCGCCGGCGGTCGTCGAAGTCGATGTCGATGTCGGGCATCGAGACGCGCTCGGGGTTGAGGAACCGCTCGAACAGCAGCTTCTGCGGGATCGGGTCCAGGTTCGTGATACCGAGGACGTACGCGACCAGCGAGCCGGCGGCCGAACCACGGCCGGGGCCGACCCGGATGCCGACGCGGCGGGCGTAGCTGATGAGGTCGGCGACGATCAGGAAGTAGGCCGGGAAGCCCTTCCCGATGATGACGTCGAGCTCGATCTCGATGCGCTCGTTGTAGTACTCGTCCGGCACGCCGTCCGGGAAGCGCCACTTCAGGCCGCGCTGGACCTCTTCGCGCAGCCAGCTGCCCTGGTCGTAGCCCTCCGGCACCTCGAAGAACGGCAGCCGGTCCTTGTGCGCGTACACCTCTTCGTAGGACTCGACGCGCTCGGCGATCATCAGCGTCGTGTCGGCCGCGCCCGGGACCTCCTTGTCCCAGTACTCGCGCATCTCGGCGGCGGACTTGAGGTAGTAGCCGTCGCCGTCGAACTTGAACCGGGTCGGGTCGTTGAGGGTCTTGCCGGCCTGGACGCACAGCAGCGCCGAGTGCGTGTCCGCCTGGTCCTTGGTGACGTAGTGCGAGTCGTTGGTGGCGATCGGCTTGAGGTCGAGCAGCCGGCCGATCTCCAGGAGGCCCTCGCGGACCGACCGCTCGATCGGCAGGCCGTGGTCCATCAGCTCGAGGAAGAAGTTGTCGGCGCCGAAGATGTCCTTGTAGTCGGACGCGGCCTGGATGGCCTCCTCGCGCTGGCCCAGCCGCAGCCGGGTCTGCACCTCGCCGGACGGGCAGCCGGTGGTGGCGATGATCCCCGAGTGGTTCTCGGAGATCAGCTCGCGGTCCATCCGGGGCTTGCGGTAGTAGCCCTGCATGCTGGCCAGCGAGGACAGCTTGAAGAGGTTCCGCAGGCCGGTCGCGTTCGAGGCGAGCATGGTCATGTGCGTGTACGCACCGCCACCGGAGACGTCGCCGCCCTCACCGAACTCGTCCGAGCCGCGCTGGTTGGCCTGGCCCCAGAAGACGGGCTTCTTGTGGAACCGGCTCTCCGGCGCGATGTAGGCCTCGATGCCGATGATCGGCTTGATCCCGGCCTTCTTGGACTGCTGGTAGAACTCGTCGCCGCCGTACATGTTGCCGTGGTCGGTCATGCCGACCGCGGGCATGCCGAGACGCGCGGCCTCCGCGAAGAGGGGGGCGATCTTCGCCGCACCGTCGAGCATCGAGTACTCGGTGTGGACGTGCAGGTGGACGAAGGAATCGTTCGACACCAGCGAAAACCTCCCCTAGGTGGACCGGACCGGCGCGCGGCGGGTCTCCCACCTTATCCCGCACTCGCCGGGCTCGATTGTGCGCCTCGGCGGGGCCGCGGGAGTGCACCGACGCGCGGCTCCTTCGGGCGGAAACGATCACGACACGCGCCGCTGCCGACCGGTCACGCGCGGACGCCGGTCGTGAGTGGCAAGGCGGGTTAGAACCCGCC
>NZ_JBSGJD010000350.1:0-7680 GCF_053605405.1 Amycolatopsis sp. NPDC003861 | reverse complement strand
TTCTCTGGGGGTAGCCGGGCGGCTGTCGCGGTCGAGCGGGGTTTTCGCAGCTCGATGGCCTGGGGCGGACAGTAGCGCAGTGCAACAGGTGTCGCGCAAGGCGGGACGGGCCGCCTGCCGCACTGGCCGCGCGCTAAGGTGTAGGACCAAGCACCGACAGTCACATGCCCGCTCGGATCACATGGTGAGTTTGGCCACAAACCCTTGAAGGGGCTGGTCAAGGAGGCCGCAAGGTGCTGGGATTGAGCTGCTCATCTGGAAATCTGGCCGGAGGACCGGGTGAGCGGCAAGCGACAGGACTGAATAAAGGAGATCCGATGAGCGGCCCCCGCTCTTCGGGAGGTTTCGTCGTTGATTCGGCGGAACCCCCGCGCGACAAGCGTCGCGTAGCTTTCTGCATCGGCGCAGCATTTGTTTGTGTCGGTCTCTCAATCCTTACTCGGGTGCTTTCTTCTTTGCGTGGCCTTCCCGAGTATGTGCCCGTCGGCCTCGATGCGCTTGCCTTTATGGCATTGCTGCCGATCGTCGGCGGAGAAATGAGGCGCCGAGCCTGGAAACGACTTCGCCCGTGGCTGGAGCGGACGCTCTGGGAGATCCTGTTCGGAAACGGCGGCGGGCGCTCCGGGGATCAGCGTCCGGACGACTGATGAGGGATGACGACCTCTCTGGCGAGCGCGTGTCGGACGCGCTCGCCGGCGAGGTAGCTGAGCACGATCTCGGCGCGCGAAGCTTCGAGGAGTTCTTCCGAGTCACGTTCCCGTCTGTCGTTTCGCATCTAATAAAGCAAGGCGTTGATCATAGTGACGCTGTTGATGTCGCGCAGGAATCCATGCTCGCTGTTTACGACAAGTGGAATGAAGTTCAGCATCCGCGAGCCTTCGTTTTCAAGGTGGCGGTATTGCGCGCGCGTGATCTATGGCGAAAGCAATACCGACGAAAGTCGTCCGCGGGTGAGCTGGCCAATCTGCTCGCGGATGAGGAGCTGGCTCCCTCGGCAGAAGACGTGGCCCTTGGTCGAAGTGCTGAGCTGACGCTCTCGCTTCTCGCGAAGCTCCCAATCAGGCAACGGCAGGTCTTGGCCTTCTGGATGGACGGGTTTCGCGCCGAGGAAGTCGCTGACATGCTGGAACTTTCGCCCGCTGCCGTTAGGTCGCATCTTCGTCACGCTAGGCGCAGGTTGGCCGCGGAGCTGAAGGTCAACGCCGAGTCGGAGCCGATGTGACCTGAGTCGCAAGTTGTGACCTGGCTCACTTAACTTGCACGTAGCTGCTGCGGTCAGCGACTGAACAAGTAGACGGCGGATCCCGCCAGTCTTGTCGCAGGGCCCGCTGCCCTCCTCCGGCCAAGAGTTCGGGCGGCGGGCCCTAGACCACTTCTGGATCATCGCCTCATACTGGGTATCGCCCCAGGTCACGAACCCGCGAGGGTGCGTCGGCTCACCTCTGTCGTATTCAGCCAGGTCATCAGCTCGCTGTCCGCGGCGCGAGCAGCGCCGAGGTCTTGGTCTCGGCCCGCGATCTCCCTCTGCAGTTCACCACGTGCTGTTCCAGCGTGGTGATGCGGCGCTGAAGCTCGTCGGCGTCAGCGGGTGTGCGCCGAGCTCGGACTCCCGCCCCGCCAGGCATGCTCGCCGAGCAGCTCGGAGAGCTCCTTCCCCAGCGCAAGCAAGCCTAGAGCTGCGTCATGAGCATCCCGGCCAGCAAACCCAGCACGAAGACCACAGTCGCCACGATCGCCAAGATCGCGAAGTGCGACCTCGTCCAGGACGAGCTTGATGAGACCTGGTTGCTGGCGTCGTCGGATGCTGAGGTTGGAGTATGTCCTTCGGCGGGAGAAGATTCCGCGGACTCCTGCGGGCTGGCGACTTCTGCGGCGCGGGTCTGGTCCCCGAGCTTGTGCCAGGTGTCGAGCCAGGCATCCAGGTGATCTTGCTGGCCGCAGGCGTTGAGCACGGCGATGAGGTGCCTCGGCTGCGGGAGCCGGTTGGTAGTGAGCATCGCGTGGATGGTGCTCTTGGCAAGGGGATATTCGCCGTCGTCGCCGGTTCTCTCCGAGAGCTGGGCATAGGACAGGCCGAGGCGTTCCCTGAGGCGCCGCAGCTGCGCGGTGAACTCCGCGATCGTCGTGGCGGTCCGTGGATCCGGCAGGGGGATGGGGGCAGCCGAGTCGGCCTCGGTGGCGGGGATCCGCATCTGGACCTGACGTGGGGAGCTGTGCAGCGTCGCCGCGCGGACTCGGGGCGGCTGGAGTTCGGATTCCGTAGTGAACTGCTCGTTGAGGAGCTTCCATGCCTGTGCCCAGTGCTCGAGCTGTCGTTCGGTGCCGCCGCAGCCACGAACGTAGGCCAGGGTGACTTCCAGGCTTGGTCGTGACAGGCCGGAGGCGGCCTCGGAGAGCACCGAGGCCGAGTAGTGCGCGTGTTGGGCCAGCTGGCGGTAGGAGAGGCCGGCCCGCCCGCGAAGCTGCCGAAGACCATCGGCAAACTCCGCGAGCGGACCGCTCACGCGCGGGTCGATCGGGCGTTCCCGGCGTCCCATCGTTGACGTCCTAATCGATAGGGAAGGTCAGGACACCGACGGTGGGAGCGTCGCCGGCGCGAGCCGGGGGCGCATCAGGTGCTGGCTGACCTGCGCAGTCATCAGCCCCGCGCTCCCGAGCAGGGCCAGCGTGGTGGGCAGGTCATAACCACGGAACAGCAGCACCAGCACGAACGCCAGCACCACGACCAAAACTCTGGTCCGCGCTGCGGCTGGGGGGAACAACAGGCAGCCGCTGAACGACCAGCGGACAAGACGAGACGGCATTGGGCAGCACCCTTTCGGGATGTAGTGGTCCGGACGAGCAATCAGGGCGAGCAGCCACTCCGTGGTTCTCCGCCAGTTGGCGCTGACAGAGAGGGGGCAACTGCTCACCGCTGATGATGGCCCAACCCCGCCGCCTGCGGTAGTCCATCCAGGGTCGTGTTGTTTGCAATCTTCATCCGTGGGCGTCCAGAACCGCTACTCTCGTGCGCGTGGACAGTCCCGCCGCGTTCGAACGAACGCGAACCGACCGTCCAGGCCGTTCGTTCCGAACGAGCGACGTCCCAGGTCAGGGGCCTGTTATGTTCGCCGTCCGTTCGCCGAACGTCCGCCGAACGTCCACGCGTACCGAACAACAACGTCCCGTGCTTGGCTAGTGCTCGCGGGCGCGCCGTGGCGCCGCCCCGCGCGAGCTTGAAGGTGAGCTGACCGGAGCATGACTCCGGCTCCCTCAAGTTCCCGAGGCAGTCTGTTGGTCCGGACGAGCATCGGGGCGAGAAGGTCTCCTGTTGGCGCGGGAGGCCTTCTCACATTCTCAGATATGCCGACGCTGGCACCGACACCCGGCATCACGGAGGGCGTCGCCTCTCCCCAACGACGTCGGTTGTCAGGCGCGTCGGTTCAGGTTGGCGATCAGTTCCCGGTTGGCCGTCCGCGCGGCCTCCAACTCCTGGTCACGCTCCTCCAGTTGGCCACGGAGGTCGACCACCCGCTGCTCAAGCTGGGTGATCTGGCGCTGCAGATGCTCGATGTCCGTCGGTGCGCCCAGGCCGGACTCGCGCCATGCTTGCTCGCCCATCAGCTCGGAGAGCTTCTTCTCCAGCTGTCGAATGTGGGCGGCCTGGCGGGTGATCTGGCCGTGCGTGTTGGCCAGGTCGGCTTGCAGGGATGCCCGGCTCACCACGGGTCCGCCGCCGTCCGCCGCGGCGGGGTTGGCCTGCGCGGCGTGGACCTGACCGAGCAGGTCAGTGTGGCGATAGAGGAATGTGCGGTCGACGCCTGCGGCTCGAGCGATCGCCGAGACGCTGATCTCTCCGCCGCTGCTGCTGGCGGTGTTGATGGCCTTGATGACGCGTTGACGACGTCGGGCCGAGTCGGCTCGACGCCCGTCGATCATCGGGTTGCTGCTGGTCATGCGGTGCGCTCCGGTCGCAGGTCGGGCAGGGGCTGGCGGATGCGGGGCATCCCGAGGCTGACGAGCTTGCTGCGGTTGCGGCGGACGACCGCGACGGCGTCCTCGATCTGGGCGCGGTCCTCGTCGGTCAGCTCGTCGAGGTCACCCTTCATGCGGTTGATCAGGCGGCGGATGCGCGTGATCTCCTGGTCCGACGGCAGCGCCTCGTCGCGGGCCCATTCGTCGGCGTCCAGCGTCGCGGCCAGGCGTTCCCGGTGCCGCAGCAGGTCGGCGAGATAGCGTTCGAGGTCCGGCAGGTAGGAGATGTCGGTGCTGAAGTGGCCGCAGCCGATGCAGCGGAACCGCAGCGGACAGTCCTGGCCGTCGGCGGCGACGTTGGACGGCTCGGAGCAGCCGCCGTAGGGGACGGCGATCTCACCGACCGCCCGGCGGAGGTGCTCCGAGTCCAGCAGTGCCTTGGCCTGGCGCCAGATCCGGTTGCCATGCCGGTCGAACTGCATCGTGGTGACCCGTTCGACGGCTTCGCGCCGGCGTTCCTCCCCGACGCGGTAGTAGCCCTGCGTTGTGCTGAGCTGCCGGTGGTCCATCAGCTCCTTGAGCACGACGACGTCGACGCCCGCGTCCGCGTGCCGCTGGGCGTAGGTGTGGCGGTAGGCGTAGGGGAAGATCTTCGCCTTGTCGAACGGCAGCAGCTTGGTGACCGCGTGCCCGCCTTCGTGGATCACGGTCGGAACCTGGACTTCCGGCAGGCTGTCGACCCAGTCCCGGTGGCGCTTGCCCAGCCAGCCGGCGGTCGCCGCCGTGCGGCCCTCGGGGTTGCGCGTCGTGCTCGGGAACAGCTTCAGCTCCGCCGGCGGCGTGTGCGGGAACCGTGCTCGGACCCGCTCTTGTTGCTCGATGATCAGCGCCGCGGTGGCGCCGGGGATCGGCAGCCGGCGAGCCTTGCGGTTGGCCTTGTGGTTGTCGTAGATGAGGACCGGTTTGCCGTCCTCCCGGTCCAGGCAGTCCAGGTTGAGAGAGCAGATCTCGTGCGGTCGGCGGCCGGTGTCGATGATCAGCTCGGTAGCGGTCCGGATGTCCTGGCTGGCCTGAGCCTCCAGGGCGGGCAGGTGTTCGCAGAGGTGCCGCATCACCTCGTTCGGCAGGTCGCGGCCGGCTTCGGTGTCCTCGGGTTCGTCGGGGATGTCGGCGTCGGCGAGCGCGAAGTCGGCCGGCAGGTTCTCCAGCGGCTCACCGGGGCGGACCAAGCCCATCTTCCGCATCCGGTCGAGCGTGCCCCGGGCGTAACGCGAGATGTGCACGCGCCTGTTTGCGCTGATCGTGCCCTGCGCCATCAGGTAGGCGAGTCGGTTGCAGAACGTGGTGATGTCCTGGCGGGACAGTTCAGCCGGGTGCAGACCGTGGTCGTCGCGGTGGAGCCGGAGGCTTTCCGACAGCAGGGCCAGTGCGTTGATCCGGCTCTGGAGGACGCTGGCGACCTGCCTGCCGCGGTGCTTGGGCAGAGTGTCCACCGCCCAGCGCTTGGTTGCCTCGCGCAGCCAGGGCTGGCTGATCTCGGTGAACGTCAGCGTGCGGCCCTGGCCGAACACGGCCAAGTCCCAGACGTCCTTTTGGCACTCCGTTTCCGGTGTGGCGTCGGCGCGGCGCGCGGCCGTCAGGAATGTGGAGCGGAGTTTGCGCTGCGCGAGCGATAGGACGTCGGCTGACAGGGCGTCCAGGGATGCGGCGCCGTGGAGTCGTGCCCGGTCGCAGAGAGCGCGGACGTCGTAGTAGTGGACCTTGGAGAGGGTTCGGGCGCGTTCCTGGATTCCGTAGAGCACTTCCGCGATCACCCTCGCGGGAAGTCCGCGCAGGCTGGCCTTGCCGACCTCGGGGATCGCGGATGCTGTGAGAGACCACAGTTCGGGATCGAACCGCGGGTCTTGTCGGGCCTGCGCGGCGGCTCGGTGCTGGTGGGCCTTGCAATGTGGGCCGTTGCCAGGACGATCACGAGTGCAGGCTGCGACGGAGCATGGCCCGAACGACGGGTAAGGAGTGACGCGGGGATGCGTCACGAACTCCTCGATGGGAACCGTCAGGTGCCGTGCGCGTTGCCAGTGGTGGGCGTCGCAGAGCAGCAGCGTCTTGGACTTCCAGGGCCGCTGGCAGCCTGGCACTGCGCAGGGCTGGACGCCGATTGAGCGATTCCTGGGCGTCGCTGTCCGGAGGAATTCCTCCAGTGGCGTCCCGGCTTCCTGCCAGCGCAGCGCGCATGCTGCGCACAAGTTGCCGCGGCCGCGGCCGTCCTTCTCACAACCGCTGACCTTGCAGGCGGTCCAGCCCAGGATCGGGTGATCGCGGGGGAAGGTCAGCACCTTGATGGCGTCGTCCCAGCTCAGGGTGTCCAGCAGTTGCGGGTCGATCGCCGCCCACAACTCGTCGTCCCGGTCGACGTCGAGGCCGTCGGTGGCCAGCGCCAGCGCGGTCACCGGTTGACCCCGTCGAGCAGGGCGCGGGGCGTCGGAACCTGCTCGACCGCCGCGCGCAGCCGGGCTGAGCTGGGGTGCATGTAGATCTGTGAGGACGAGGTGCTGGCGTGGCCGAACAGTGCCTGGATCTCGTCCAGCAGCGCGCCGGCGTCGGCGAGGTTGCTGCCGAAGGCGTGCCGACACATGTGCGGCGCCACTCGTCGGGCCAGGCCGGCGCGGGTGCAGAGCGCCTCGAACAGGTCGTTGATCGCGTCCGGCGGCATCGGGTTGCCCAGCGGTGGCCGGAACAGGTTCACCAGCAGGAAGTCGCTGTGCGCGGCCGCCGGACACTGCTGGCGCTCCAGCGTGTACTGGTCGATCGCTTGCACCAGCAGGAAGTCGAGCGGGACTGCGCGGGTGTGGCGGGACTTCGCCCACGCCCCGTTGACGTTCTCGCGGCGGATGACGTGCAGGTGCGCGCCCTCGACGTCGCAGCCCAGCGACCGGTTGTCCGGCAGCAGATGCAGGTCAGACCGGCGAAGCCCCACCGCCTCGCTGCGACGCAGCCCGGCCCGGGCCAGCAAGAGCACGATCAGCCGGTCGCGTGCCGAGCGGCAGGCGGCGAACAGCGCCACGATCTCCTCGTCGGAGGCGCGGTCCACCGTCGTCTCCGGTTCGTGCACGTGATGCCGGGCGCGGAGCCGGTAGAACAGACTGCTGTCCTCGCCCTGGGCCTCCACCGGCAGGTCGCGGCTGTCGGCCAGGTCGTAGATCACCCCGAGCACCCACGACGGTGCCTCGTGGTTGAGCACCGCGAACGACAGGAAGGACCGCACGGCCACCAGCACCCGGTTGACCCGGCTTTCACCGCGAACCGGCGTGGTGCCTGGTCCGAGCACCACGACCTGCTCGCTGTCAGCCGGGGTGTACTTCAGCCAGATCATGAACAGGCCCATGTCCGCGGCGGCGGTCCGCCACTCCCTGCCGGTGCGCAGGCACCAGCGCATGAACAGGACGACACCGCCGGCGTACGCCTTCGTCGTCGACTCGGCGCGATCTCGGCCGAACCGCAGCTCGCGGAGGAACCGATCCGCGACCGGCTCGACGTGCAGATCGTCGTCGATCACCGTCCAGTAGCGGTTGCCTGACGGCATCTGGACCTTGAAAGCCCGCACTCCTGCTCCTTCTTGATCATTAACAAGGAGCCACAGAACCACACCCCCAGAGAACCGTCGCAAGACCTCCCACGTGGGCGGTCAACGCAACATCACACGACAGACTGACGAGTCCCGGAGAA
>NZ_JBSGJD010000349.1:0-7743 GCF_053605405.1 Amycolatopsis sp. NPDC003861 | reverse complement strand
TCCCCCTGTCGGTGGAGCTGCGCCGCTTGTTGGCGGGCTTGGCCTTTTACGGACACCTGCCGACTTTTGTGTGGTGGTAAGGCGGGTTAGAACCCGCCTTACCACTCACGACATGGTGACCACAGCGGTGCGCAGGCTGTTTCGCAGAGCGTCCACCAGGGCGTCGAGCCCGCCCGGGCCGGCCGTGCCGAAGACGTGGTAGTCCGGCCGCACCAGCACCGACGTCGCCCCGAACCGGGCCAGGAACGGCCGGTAGACGTCGTCGACGTCCACCCCCTCGTCGAGCCGGACGACGTGCGTCCCCAGCTCGGCGAGGAAGTCCGAGCCGCCCGCCTCGGTGGTCAGCAGCACGAAACCCCGACCCGCGACGTCGTCGAACAGCCCGGTCGCCGCGCCCACCCGCACCCGGCCCTGCGGCACCACCACACCCGCACCCGGGCTGTCGTGGAGCAGCCCGCCGGTCAGCGGTTTCGCCGGTTCCGGCCGGCCCGCCGGCTTGCCGCGGCGGTTGGCCAGCACGGTCGCGTCCCGCTCGGCGGCCGCCGCCGGGTCCGTCACGCAGATGACCCGGCCCAGTTGCACCGACGCCAGGATGGCCTCCCGGGCCTGCTCCCGGCGCTCGTCCCCGTAACTGTCCAAAAGGGACTCCGAGGCCAGGCCGCGGAGCGTGAGGTCGAGCTTCCACGCCAGGTTGGTGACGTCGCGGATGCCGGAGCACATGCCTTGCCCGGCGAACGGCGGCATCAGGTGCGCCGCGTCGCCGGCGAGCAGGACGTGCCCCACCCGCCACCGGTCGGCCCACCGCGCCTGGAAGATGTAGGTGGTGCTGCGCAGCAGGGTGGCGGTCTCGGGCGTGACGCCGTAGGGGGCCATCAGCCGCCACGCCGTCTCGTCCTTGTTCAGCTCGGCCGCGCTTTCGCCCGGCAGGCGCATGAATTCCCAGCGACGGCGGCCGGGCCCGCTGCCCACCAGCGTCGTGGGCCGCGCCGGGTCGCAGATCTGCACGTTCGTCGGGACGAACTCCCGCGGCTCGTTCAGCTGGACGTCGCAGAGCAGCCACTCGTACGAGAAGCCGAGGTCGGTCACCGGCACGTCGAGGTGCTCACGCACGAAGCTGTTGGCGCCGTCGCAGCCCACGACCCACCGCGCCGAGATGGTCCGTGACACCTCGTCGGCGTCGGTCGCGGTCACCTGGACCAGCGCGTCGCCGTCGGCGATGGCCACGACTTCGTGCCCGCGCAGCACGGTGATCCCGGGCAGGTCCCGGACCCGCGCCGCGATGAGCTCCTCCAGCGCCGGCTGGTGCATGGTGTTCGCGTCCGGCCAGCCGTAGCGGCCTTCGGTGGTGAAGGCGATGTCCAGCAGCGCCTGCCCGTCGGCGGTCTGCCACTGGTAGCCGTTGGCCGGTGCGGTGATCCGCCCGAGGTCCGGGCCGATGCCGGTGGCGGCCAGCAGCCGCGCGGTCTCGCCGTCGAAACTGGTCGCCCGCGGCAGCTGGTACGGCCGGGGCCGGCGCTCGAGCACCGTCACCCGCCAGCCGCGCTGGGCCAGCAGCACCGACAGGGTGGCGCCGATCGGGCCGTTGCCGACGATGACGACGTCCGTGTCCGTCACGAGCACCTCACAGGTCGCGGGTCAGGCGGGCCAGCCGTTCGCGCAGGCAGCCGACGCGCTGCGGCAGCGACGGATCGCCTTCGGGCCAGCCCAGGTCGATGCCCACCCGGCCGCCGAACGTGCTCAGCACGTAGCCGCCGAGCGCGATGGTCTCCCGCATCCGGGACGCCGAGTGCAGGTTGGTCAGCCGCAGGCCGTCCGGGGTGCGCATCGGCGGGGCGACGCCCCAGTTCATGATGCTGACCACGGCGAGCGCGAGCTTCGGGTCCCACGGCTTGGCGGCGGCGGGCTTGCTGAACATGTCCAGGATGCTGCGCTGCACGGACCCGTCGGCCAGGCCGGCCCGCAGCTGCTCGCCGATGGCCCGGCCGATCGAGACGGCGTCGTGCGCGATCCCGTCCGTCACCTGGAAGGCGACCCCGCCGAGCACGTTGGTGCCCTCGGTCGCGCCGACCGGCGGGGTCAGCCTGCCGCGCAGGTTGACCGAGTACCGGTAGACGAGGTCGGTCAGCGGCATGTCGCGCAGCTCGGCCTCGGCGAGCAGGACCGCGCCCGACACCAGGCCGTTGATCGTCACCTTCTCGCGGTGGCCGAGGTTCGCCAGCGCCGTCGATTCGGCTTCGGTCAGCCGGTGCTGGACGACGTGGCGGACGACCGGGTCCGGCCGGCTCGCCGCCGGTGGCGGGGCCAGCGGGGTCGCCGGGCCGCTCGGGTGGATGCCGCGGTCGGCCAGCAGGTCTTCCAGCGACCGCGGGTACGGCTGCCGGCCCAGGTCGAGCGGCACGCCTTCGACGACGTCGGTGTAGCTGGACCACAGGGCCGCGAGGATCGCGGTGGCGTGGTGGGCGTCGGCGACGCTGTGCTGGATCGCCAGGCAGACGCTGGCTTCCTCGCCGTCGCGGACGACGTTGAGCGCGCTCAGCGAGCGGCTCTGGTCGAGGTCCAAGCCCGCCAGTGGCCGGGACGGGTCGCCGTCGGCGAACCGGATCTCCGGCTGCGCGTCCGACTCCGTCAGCACCGCGCCCTCGCCGGTGAACTCCACCCGGGCCGAGAGCTGGGGGTAGGCGCGGCAGACCGCGGCGAACGCCGTGGTCAGCGCCTCGGGGTCGAGCCGCCCTTCGGCGCGCACGGTGTAGCCGATGTAGGCCTCTCGGACGGCGTGAACGCTCTCGCTGGGCGCCAGCGCCCGCCGGACCGCGGCTCGGGTCACGAAGTCCTCCCGGTGGATCCGGTCAGCGCGGGGCCGGCCAGCTTCTCCGTCACCGTGGCGATGATCGGCGCGGCCTGGTCGACCAGGAAGAAGTGCCCGCCCGGCAGCACCCGCAGGTCCGCCGGCCCGGTGGTGTGCTCTTCCCAGGCCCGGGCCTCCTCGACCGAAACCCGCGGATCGCGGTCGCCGGTGAACACCGTGACCGGGCAGTCCAGCCGGCGCCCGGGTTCGTGCCGGTAGGTCTCGACCGCGCGGTAGTCGCTGCGGATCGCGGGCAGGACCATGGCGAGCAGTTCGGGGTCGGCCAGCATGGCCGCGTCGGACCCGCCGAGCTTGCGCAGCTCGGCGACGAGCCGGTCGTCGGACACCCCGCGGAAGTCGTCGTCGCGGTAGCGCGAGGGCGCCCGCCGCCCGGACGCGAACAGGTGCACCGGCGCGGGCAGCCCGGCGTCGGTCATCCGCAACGCCACCTCGTAGCCGATGATCGCGCCCATGCTGTGCCCGAACAGGGCCAGCGGCCGGTCGTCGACCGAGCGCAGCACCTCCAGCAGCCGGTTCGTCAGCCCGGCGATGCTGTCGACGGGCGGCTCGTGGCGCCGGTCCTGACGGCCCGGGTACTGGACCGCCAGGACCTCCACCGCGGGAGCGAGGGCCTTGGCGAGCGGGAAGAAGAAGCTGGCCGAACCACCGGCGTGCGGCAGGCACACGAGCCGCGCCCGCGCGTCCGGGGCCCGCTCGAAACGGCGCAACCACTTCTCGGTGTCTGGTCGGTGCACGGTGGTGCTGCCTTTCGGGCTAAACGAGCTTCAGGGGGAGCGTCTTGGTCCGGGTGAACGCCGGCCGCAGGATCCACGGGATCTCTTCGCGCGGCACCGCGAGGGCCAGGTCCGGGAACCGGGTGAACAGCCCGTGCAGCGCCACCTCGGCCTCCTGGTAGGCCAGGTGCTGGCCCAGGCAGCGGTGGATGCCCTTGCCGAAGGACAGGTGCATCTCGTTGGTGACGCTCAGCCGGTCGACGATCAGCTTGTCCGGCTCGTCGAACTTGCGCGGGTCGGTGTTGGCGGCCAGCAGCAGCGGCGCGACCGGCGTCCCCCGCGGGATCGTGACGCCGCCGAGCTCGACGTCCTCCGACGGGAACCGCGCCTGCGTGAACTGGAGCGGGCCCAGCCGCTGCAGCTCGCGCACGGCCTGCGCCCACAGCTCCGGCTCGGCCTTCAGCCAGGCGAGCTGGTCGGGGTGCTCGAGCAGGAACAGCACCGAGTTCCCGATCAGGTAGGTCGTCGTCTGGTGCCCGGCGGTGACCAGGCTGAACAGGATCCCGACGATCTCGTCGTCGGACACCCGGCCCGGGTCCTCGGCCTGGGCCTGCACGAGCGCGGTGACCAGGTCGTCCTGCGGTTCGACGCGCCGGCGGGCCATCAGTTCCCGCGAGAGGGCGATGCAGTGGCGCAGCGCGGGCGGGATGTTCGGCGCGTCCATGGTCGCCATGGCGTTGCCCCAGGCGTGCCAGGCGGCGCGGTCGGGCTCGTCGATGCCGACCAGCTCGCAGATGACCGTGACCGGCAGCGGGAAGCAGAACTCCTCGACGATGTCGACCGGCGAGCCGTCCTTGCCCTGCTCCGCCATCTTGTCGAGCAGGTCCTCGGTGATCTTCTCGACGCGCGGGCGCAGCGCGTTGACCCGGCGCGCGGTCAGCGCGTACGAGACCAGCTTGCGCAGCCGCGTGTGGTCCTCGCCGTCGGCGGTGTTGAGCTTGTTCGCCATCCACGGGATGAGGTCTTCGGGGAAGTTCATCGCCTTGAAGACGCCGTCGCGGATGTCGGCCAGCGGCGAGTCTTCCGGCGGGTTGGTGAGGAAGCGCGGGTCGGTGAGGACCGTGAGGACGTCCTCGTAGCGGGTGGCCAGCCACATGTCCGGCCCGCCCATCATGGTGCCGAGGTTCAGCGTCCCGGTGTGGGGCAACGGCTCCTCGCGCAACCGCGCGTACCAGCCGAACGGGTCGGCGACCACTTCCGGTGAGAAGAGGTCGACCGGCTTGGCCGAAGGCTTGGCGGTGGCGGTCATGGCCATCCCTTCCTGGTGCCGACGCGGGCGGTCCCGCTCGCGTGCGCGGCGGGCCCGGATTCGGACGGTAGGGAAGGGCGGCCCGGTTGAGCATCCCCCAACCTGACAGTGCTGCGATCCTGCATCCTTTGTGGACGGTCGGGGTGCGCCGCGGTGCTATCAGAACGAGGGATGCCCGGCCGGCCCGGCCTCACCTACTCTCGCCCAAGACCTTGCAGGCCAGGCGTTGATCGACACGCGGTCACGCGAAACGATGCTTAGGGGTACTGGTGACGAAGCCGACTCCGAACGAGATTGGCCAGGGCTACGACGCTTTCGCGGACCTGCTCGACCAGCTCTGGGGCGAAAATCTGCACCACGGGTACTGGGACGACGAGTCCGCGACGCTCGAAGAGGCCACCACCCGGCTGACCGACCGGCTGTCCGCGATGCTGCCGCTGCGGGCGGGCGACCGCCTGCTCGACATCGGCTGCGGCAACGGCGAGCCGGCGATCCGGATGGCCGTCGCGAACGACGTCATGGTCACCGGCATCTCGATCAGCGAGAAGCAGGTGGAACGCGCGAACGACCGCGCGTACAAGGCCGACGTGGACGACCGGGTCGTCTTCGAGTACGCCGACGCGATGGAACTGCCCTACGAGGACGGCTCGTTCGACCTCGTCTGGGCGCTGGAGTCGCTGCACCACATGCCGGACCGCTGGCACGTGATCCGCCAGGCGGCCCGCGTGCTGCGGCCGGGCGGGCGCCTGGCGCTCGGCGACTTCCTGCTCGTGCCGGGTCCCGCCGGACTGGAGGCCGACCGCGAGCGCGTCGCCGAGGTCGGCAAGGGCGTGGTGTCGGTCGTCTCGCTCGAGGAGTACCAGGCCCACCTGCGCGAAGCCGGCCTCGAGCCCGAATCGGCCGAGGACGTCAGCGAGTTCACCCGGCCGTCGTGGGCCAAGGCGGCGGAGCGGTTCGAGGCGCTGCGGGAGCAGGCGCTGCAGCACATCGAGGCCGCGCAGTTCGAGGTGACGCTCGGCCGGTTCCGCGCCTTCAGCGACGAGCCGTCGCTCGGTTACGTCCTCCTGACCGCGCGCAAGCCCGAGTGAGGAAGCCCGAAACCATGCAGATGACCGAAGAGAATCTCCGCGGCCTGTTCGGCCGGATGACGGGGGACGAGAAGCACGGGTGGGCCGCGGCGTCGACGTTGCACGCGATCTGGGTGCTCTACGAACGCGTGCTCAACGTGTCGCCGGCCAACATCGACGACCCCGACCGCGACCGGTTCTACCTCTCCAAGGGCCACGGCCCGATGGCCTACTACGCGGTGCTCGCCGCGAAGGGCTTCCTCGAGCCGGAGACGCTGGACACCTGGCGGCAGTGGGATTCGCCGCTGGGCATGCACCCGGACCGCAACCTGGCGCCCGGGGTGGAGATCAGCAGCGGCTCCCTCGGTCACGGCCTCCCGCTCGGCGTCGGCACCGCGCTCGGGCTGCGCGCCCAGGGCCGCGACGCCCGCGTGTTCGTCCTGATGGGCGACGGCGAGTTCGACGAGGGCAGCAACCACGAGACGATGTCGATCGCCGGCCGGCTCGGGCTCGACCGCCTCACCGCGATCGTCATCGACAACAAGACGGCCAGCCTCGGCTGGCCGGCTGGCATCGCCGCGCGCTTCGAGCTGGAGGGCTGGGCCGCGACCACGGTCGACGGCCGCGACCACGACGCGCTGGAGAAGGCGCTGACCGGGGAGACCGACGGGCGGCCGCGCGCCGTCGTCGCGGAGATCCTCCCGATCGAGGAAGGGGCCGGCGCATGACCGCCCAGGTGACCAGGAAGCAGATGCGGACGGTCTTCGCCGAGACGGTGATCGAGTCCCTCGCCACGGACCCGCGGGTGGTCATGCTGACCGCGGACATCTCGTCGTGGTTCTTCTGGGACGTGAAGAAGGAGTACCCGGACCGCGTCCTCAACTTCGGCATCCGCGAGCAGGCGATGATCGACATCGCCGGCGGCTTCGCGCTCGCCGGTCAGCGGCCGGTGGTGCACACGTACGCGCCGTTCCTGGTCGAGCGGCCGTTCGAGCAGATCAAGATCGGCCTCGGCCACCAGGACGTCGGTGCGGTCCTGGTCAGCGTGGGCGCGTCCTACGACGACCCGTCGTGGGGCCGCACCCACCAGGCACCGGGCGACGTGGCCCTGCTGGACACGCTGCCCGGCTGGACGGTGCACGTCCCGGGCCACGAGGACGAGGTCGCCCCGCTGCTGGCCAAGGCCATCGCCGGCGACAACCGGGTCTACGTCCGGCTGTCCGAGCGTGCGAACACCGAGTCGGTGCCGGTGTCGGCCGAGTTCACGGTGCTGCGCCAGGGCGGCAAGGGCGTCGTCATCGCCGTCGGCCCGGTGCTGGACCAGGTCCTGGCCGCCACGGCCACGGCGGACGTCACGGTGCTGTACGCCTCGACGATCCGCCCGTTCGACCACGCGGGCCTCCGCGCGGCGGTGAACGCGGCGGCCCCGAACGTGGTCCTGGTCGAGCCGTACCTGCGCGGGACGTCGGCGTTCGAGGTGACCGAAGCGCTGGCCGACGTGCCCCACCGCCTGAGGTCGTTCGGAACGTGGCGCGACCGCGAGGCCCGCGTCTACGGAACGGCCGAGGAACACGACCGCCTGTTCGGCGTCGACGCCGAATCCCTGGCGGCTTCGATCGCCCGTTTCGTCGGCTGACGCTTACGGCGACCGGAACCGGCCGGCTCCCCGCTGCACCGCACCCCCAGGCGGTCCGGCGTGGAGCCGGCTTTCGCTTGCCCCCAAGCGCCCCAATGTGGCGTTGGTTGCGTCCAACGCACCCAATGTGGCGTTCGGTGCGTCAGACGCAC
>NZ_JBSGJD010000348.1:0-7751 GCF_053605405.1 Amycolatopsis sp. NPDC003861 | reverse complement strand
CCCGCCGGCCTGCTCGCCCTCCCCGGCGTGCCCCTCGTACCGCCCGACGAAACCGTCCGCCGGGCGGACCTGGTGCTGCTCGCCCTGCCCGACGACGCGCTCGCCGGGATGGTCCGCGGGCTCGTCGCCACCGAGTCGCTGCGGCCCGGCCAGATCGTCGTGCACACCTCCGGAGCGCACGGCATCGACGTCCTGGCCCCCGCGGCCGAGGCCGGCGCCCTGCCGCTCGCCCTGCACCCGGTGATGACGTTCACCGGCCGCGAGGAGGACCTCGAACGGCTGGCGGCGTGCAGCATCGGCGTCACGGCGGCCGAAGACGACGAAGCGGCGTGGCACGTCGGCGAGGCGCTGACCGTCGAGATGGGTGCCGAGCCGGTGCGGATCCCCGACTCCGCGCGAGCGCTCTACCACGCTGCGTTGGCGCACGGCGCAAACCACCTGATGACGCTGGTCGCCGACTGCGCGGACCTGTTGCGCCAGGCCGGAATCGGGCATTCCGAACGCCTGGTCGCACCACTGCTCTCGGCGGCATTGGATAATGTGCTGCGACACGGCGACCGCGCCCTCACCGGCCCGGTCGCGCGTGGCGATCTCGGCACCGTCCGCAAGCACCTCGCGGTGCTGGCGGACCGGGCGCCGGACGTGGCGCCGGCCTACCGGGCGCTGGCCAAGCGCACGGTGGCGCGTTCGACGGCGGCCGGGCTGCTGGACACCGCGGCCGCCGAAGACCTCACCGAACTCCTCGACGATCCCGCCGAAGGGCACCAAGACCAGTGACCACACCGAAATTCAGCCGCGGCACGTTGAACGCGTTCGCGTCGCCCGAGCACGTGAGCCAGGTCAGCCGGGCGTTGCACGGCGTCGGCCGCAAGCTGGCGCTCGTGCCGACCATGGGTGCGCTGCACGCCGGGCACCGCGAGCTGATCCGCCGCGCGAAGCGGCTGCCGAACACCGTCGTGGCCACCTCGATCTTCGTGAACCCGCTGCAGTTCGGCGCGGGCGAAGACTTCGAGGCGTACCCGCGGCCGCTGGAGGCCGACCTCGACATCCTGCGCGAGGACGGCATCGAAATCGCGTTCACGCCCAGTGCCGACGCGCTCTACGCCGAAGGTGCCGTGGTGACCGTCCACCCGGGACCGCTCGGCGAAGAACTCGAAGGTGCCGTCCGGCCCGGGCACTTCGCGGGCGTGCTCACCGTCGTGGCGAAGCTGTTCAACCTGCTGCGCCCGGACTACGCCTTCTTCGGCGAGAAGGACTATCAGCAGCTGGTGCTGATCAAGCGGATGGTGCGCGATCTGAACATCGACACGCGCGTCATCGGCGTGCCGACCGTGCGGGAGCGGGACGGGCTCGCCCTGTCGTCGCGCAACGTCTACCTGACGCCTGAGCAGCGCGAAGACGCCATCGTCCTGTCGGCCGCCCTCACCGCGGGGGCGTTCGTCGGCCGGGACGGGGCGGAGGCGGTCCTCGAGACCGCGTGGAAGACCCTCGCCGCGCGGCCCGCGGTCGAGGTGGATTACCTGGAGTTGCGGGGAACCGACCTCGGGCCCGCGCCCGTCGATGGTGAAGCACGACTGTTGATCGCGGCCCGGGTGGGGAGTACCCGGCTGATCGACAACGTTCCGGTGCTGCTCGGCGCTGCCGTCGAGCACCCGGAGCGGCTGGACGCAGGGGAATAGGAGTCCACGATGTACCGCACGATGCTCAAGTCGAAGATCCACCGGGTCACCGTGACCCAGGCCGACCTGCACTACGTCGGTTCGGTGACGGTCGACGAGGACCTGATGGAGGCCGCGGACCTGCTGCCGGGGGAACAGGTGTCCATTGTGGACGTCACCAACGGGGCCCGGCTGGAGACCTACGTCATCAAGGGCGAACGCGGCAGCGGGGTGCTCGGCATCAACGGCGCCGCGGCGCACCTGGTGCACCCGGGTGACCTGGTCATCCTCATCTCGTACGGCCAGATGGACGACGCCGAGGCGGCGACCTACCAGCCGCGCGTGGTGTTCGTCGACGCGGACAACCGGATCGTCCACCGGCACACCGACCCCGGCCACGCGCCGGAAGGGTCCGGGCTGCTGTCCGGCACGGTGACCCTGCCCGCGGACGAGGAGACCGCGATCTTCCCGGTCGCCGAGACGGCGGACGCCCGCCGCCTCGACGCGTTGCTGCACGCGGAAAGCTGACCCGCTTGCTGCTCACCGTCGACGTCGGCAACACGAACATCGTCCTGGGCCTGTGGTCCGGGACCGACCTCGTGGGCGACTGGCGCATGCGCACGGACGCGCGCATCACCGCCGATGAGCTGGCGTTGACGGTCCGCGGGCTGCTCGGCCCGCACGCGGACGCCGTGACCGGGATCAGCGCGTTGTCGACGGTGCCGGCGGTGCTGCGCGAACTGCGCGTGATGCTCGGCCGGTACTACGCCCGGATCCCGAAGATCGTCGTCGAGCCGGGCGTGCGCACGGGCGTGGCGCTGCTGGTGGACAACCCGAAGGAGGTGGGCGCGGACCGGCTGGTGAACACGCTGGCCGCGCACCACCTCCACCGCACGGCGTGCGTGGTGGTCGACTTCGGCACGTCGACCAACGTGGACGCAATCTCGGCCCGCGGCGAGTTCCTCGGCGGCGCGTTCGCCCCGGGAATCGAGATTTCGGTCGACGCGCTGGCGTTGCGCGCGGCGGCGCTGCGGAAGGTCGAACTGGTCCCGCCACGGTCGGTGATCGGCAAGAACACGGTGGAGTGCCTGCAGTCGGGGATCCTCTACGGCTTCGCGGGCCAGGTCGACGGCCTGGTGCGCCGGATCGTCCGCGAACTGTCGCCGGGCGGGACGGAGAAGGTGGCCGTGCTGGCCACGGGCGGCTTGGCCCCGCTGGTGCTGGACGAGTCGGAGACGATCACCGACCACGTCCCGGAGCTGACGCTGCTCGGCCTGCGGCTGGCCTACGAGCGCAACATCCGGCCCTGAACCCCCTCACCGCCGTCGCGCGCGCAAGACCGTGGTGACCAGCGGCAGGTCGAACTCGCCGTGCGCGGTGGCCGGATTGGCGGCCAGGAACTTCCGGAGCCGGCCGAGCAGGGCCGCCGACTCCTCCGGGGCCGAAACGATCACCTTCGAATACGTCGCGATCGTTTCCAGCAGGGTCTCCGCGGTGCGCCGTTGCGTATGGTGAAACCGATCGCTTTCGAATGATTCGAAGGCCGGGTGCGTCACTTCGCGCATATCTTCGATGCTCGCCGGGCGGCGGGCGCCGTCGCGGCCCAGGGTGGTGAACTCGGCGACCCACGGCACGGATTCGTCCTCGTAGTTCCACATCGGCACGCACACGCCGCCCGGGCGCAGCACGCGGCCGATCTCCGCCAGCGCGACCGGCATGTCGAACCAGTGGAACGCCTGGCCGACGAAAACCGCGTCGACGGCGGCGTCGGGCAGCGGGATCCGTTCCGCCTGCCCGGCGAGGGCCGGCACCGACGGCACCGCCCGCTCGAGTTCCGCGCGCATTTCCGGGTCGGGTTCGACCGCGGTGACGTCGAGCCCGAGCGCGGTGAGCCCGAGGGTGAGCTTGCCGGTTCCGGCGCCGAGGTCGAGCACCCGGCGCGGGGTGCCGGCCGCTCCGGAAAGACCCCACTCGATCGCGGCCCGCGGGTAGCCGGGCCGGTGCCGGGCGTACTCGGCGGCCCGGCTGCCGAAGGAAGAAGCGCGCTGACCTCGGGTGGGATCGCTCACGCTGTCCAGGCTAATCGAGAAAAGGTAAAGGTAATCCGGTTGGCGTAGCGGTCCTCCGGGTTCGTACCCTATGGGCCATGACCGAAAACCCCGCTTCCACCAGCGAGCCCGCCGAAGACGAACTGCCCGAGCAGATGCGGGTGCGCCGGGAGAAGCGCGACCGGATCCTCGCGGAGGGTATCGATCCCTACCCGGTGGAGGTACCCCGGACGCACTCGCTCGCCGAGGTGCGCGCCGCGCATTCCGGGCTGCCCGCCGACACCGCCACGGGCGAGCAGGTCGGCATCACCGGCCGGGTGATGTTTCTCCGCAATACGGGCAAACTGTGCTTCGCGAGCCTCCGCGAAGGCGACGGCACCGAGCTGCAGGCGATGATCAGCCTGGCCAAGGTCGGCGAGGATGCGCTGGCGGCCTGGAAGTCCGACGTCGACCTCGGCGACCACGTGTTCGTGCAGGGCGAGGTCATCACGTCCAAGCGCGGCGAGCTTTCGGTGATGGCCGACGCCTGGCGCATCACGTCGAAGGCGCTGCGCCCGCTGCCGAACGCCTTCAAGGACCTGGCCGAGGAGACGCGGGTCCGCCAGCGCTACGTCGACCTCATCATGCGGCCGCGGGCGCGGGACGTCGTGCGCACGCGGGCCGGCGTGGTCCGGTCGCTGCGGGAGTCGTTCCACCGCCGCGGGTTCACCGAGGTCGAGACGCCGATGCTGCAGACGCTGCACGGCGGCGCCACCGCCCGCCCCTTCGTCACGCACTCCAACGCGTTCGACATGGAGCTGTTCCTGCGGATCGCGCCGGAGCTCTACCTCAAGCGCTGCGTCGTCGGCGGCATCGAGAAGGTCTTCGAGATCAACCGCAACTTCCGGAACGAGGGCAGTGACTCGTCGCACTCGCCGGAGTTCGCGATGCTCGAGTACTACGAGGCGTACGCCACCTACGACACGAACGCGGTGATGACGCGGCAGCTGATCCAGGAGGCCGCGCAGTCGGTGCTGGACACGCAGGTCGTCACGCTGCCGGACGGTTCGGAGTACGACCTGTCCGGCGAATGGACCACGCTCGGAATGTACGAGTCGTTGTCCGATTCCCTCGGCGAAGAGGTGACGCCGGAGACGCCGGCCGCCAAACTGCACGGATTCGCGCAGGCCAGGGGCCTGGAAGTGGATCCGAAGCTCGGGCACGGGAAGCTCGTCGAGGAACTGTGGGAACACCTCGTCGGAGATCACCTGCACGCACCGACGTTTGTCCGTGATTTTCCGCTGGAGACGTCGCCATTGACGCGGCAGCACCGCTCGCGGCCCGGCGTGGCCGAGAAGTGGGACCTCTACGTGCGCGGATTCGAACTCGCCACCGGATACTCCGAGCTGGTCGATCCGGTCGTCGAACGGGAACGCCTCACCGAACAGTCGCTGCTGGCCGCGCAGGGCGATAGCGAAGCCATGCGGCTCGACGAGGATTTCCTGCGGGCCCTGGAGTACGGAATGCCGCCGAGCGGTGGCGTCGGAATGGGGATCGACCGGCTCCTCATGGCGCTGACCGGTCTCGGTATCCGGGAGACGATCCTCTTCCCGCTGGTGCGACCCGAATAACCCGGCCGTGTGAGGATAGCGGGCGGTTATGCCAATGAGATTTGCGCTGCACTGCAGAAGCGGGTACTAATGTTCTAGACAAAGTCTTCTGTCCCGGGGCTTGCCCCGTACCAGATCATTGAGTAAGCCCCGCAGGAGGAATCGGATGGCACAGAAGGTGCTCGTCTCGCTGGTCGACGACCTCGACGGCAGTGAGGCGGAAGAGACCGTCGAGTTCGGTTTGGACGGAGTCAGCTACCAGATCGATCTCTCCTCGGAAAACGCCGAGGAGCTGCGGGACGCGCTCGCTCAGTATGTCGAGCACGCGCGTCGTGCGGGCGGTCGCAAGCGCGCTTCGGTCCGTCCGGTCGCGGGTAAGGGTTCGGCTCGTCCGGCCGCCGTCGACCGCGAGCAGAACCAGGCCATCCGGTCGTGGGCGCGCAAGAACGGATACGCGGTTTCCGACCGCGGCCGTATCCCCTCCGAGGTCGTCGAGGCCTACCACAAGAAGAACTGAGGATTGTTCACGCCGCCGTCGCACCGGCCGGCTGCAGGTCGCTGACCAGCAGTTGTGCGTCGGTCTCGGCAGTGGCGTCGACGCGGGGTTTCGGAGAGCCGCCGGGCGAATATTCGCCCGGCGGCTTTCTTCATGTCCGATTGCTGTCCGGTTCCCGTTCGGTGGCACCGCGGGCGGTTCGGGCGTACTCGGCAGGCGACTGGCCGGTCACCGTCCGGAAATCGCGGATGAAGTGGGACTGGTCGCTATAGCCCAGTCGAACCGCCAGACCGGCGTAATCGGGATCTCCTTCTGTGACGAGCCGCTGCGCTGCGTCATTGAGGCGGTATATCCGGATCGCCCACTTGGGCGGGACACCGACGTGTTCGGCGAACACGCGCTGGATGGAGCGGGTGGTTAGTCCAGTATCCGCGCACAGTTGCGCCACCCGGGTAATTCCCGGATCCCGCGCGATTGATTCCACCGCCTCCGCGGCCTCGCGCGCGGCGGGAGACAGCGGCCCGGGATTTGCGATCAGCAAGTTGTCGACCGCACGAGCCATTTGCGCATCTCCGTCGGCGTTCTGCACCGATTCCGCGACCGCCACGGCCGCCGGCCCGAAAACGTCGGTGAGTGGGACGGTGCGATCGGCGATGTCACGTACCGGGCTCCCGAGGAACGCGCGGAAGGTGCCCGGCCGGAATCGCACGCCCAAGCCCTGGACGTGGCCGGTCAAGCGGTGCGAAAAGACGTCGCGGGCCGGGCCGTGGACGCCGGAGGCGCCCGGGAAGAACGTGACGTGCACCGAGAGGTTCGGCAGCACCCGCTGCTCGTAGGGCGGTTTGCCGCGCAGGTCCCACCGCAGGATCCAGTGGTATTCGACGAATTCAGCGAGTTCCGGCGCGGGCGGGTGCCGGGTCAGCGTGAACATCGTGCGCGCGGTGGCCTCGGCCACGATGCCGCGCGGGATCCGGTGCGTCACGGGTTCACGGTAGCTGTCGCGTTCGTTCAAGACGCGGTCTTCGCCGGGAGTTTGGATCACCGGCATGACTGCTGCACTGATGCGCCCGGCCGCGGCCGAGTTCCTCCGGATCGCGACCGAGGTTCGGGACCTCAGCGCCCCGACCCCGTGCGCGGGCTACGACGTCCGCGGGCTCATCAACCACCTCCTGTACTGGGGCCCCTGGCTGATCGCGGCGGGCCGGCGCCTGGACCCACCGGCCCCGCTGACCGGCGAGGTGGAGGCGGCCCTGGTGAAGGACGACTGGCGGGCGGACCTGGAGAAGCAGACGGAGACGCTGGTTTCGGTGTTCGAGGAGCCATCGGCCTGGACGGGGACGACGTCGTTGGGTTCGGCTCCGATGCCGGCATCGGTGGTGGGGTCGATGGTCCTGGGCGAGTTCGTGCTGCACGGCTGGGACCTGGCCCGGGCGAGCGGGGCCGAGTGTGCGTACGCCCCAGAGGCGGCGACGGCGGTGTACGAGTCGGCGGTGGCGATGGGCGACCAGGCGCGCTCGATGGGGGTCTACGGGCCTGAGGTGGCGGTGGGGGCGGGTGCGTCGCCGCTGGAGCGGGCGCTGGGGGCCGCGGGCCGGGATCCGGGCTGGACGGCCTGAGCCGGCCTCCGCTGGTGGCGCTCTTGCCGCCGCTGGGGCGGGTGCCGGGCCTCGCCGGGCTGGAGTTGTCCCCAAGCCGGCCGAGGTGTGGACAACTCAGGCCCGCGGGCGGTGATCGGCGGGTTCTGTCGCCGGCCGCCGATAGACTGGCCAAGGGGACGCCCCCCTGGGAGCGGCGGGGGCTCCGCCGAAGTCGGAGCGCCCTTCAGGCCGGACATTTCACCGGCCCGAACGAGACGCGGACGCCCAAACCGGCACCCCACCCAGACCTGCCCCGCCACCCCGATCCGAAGCCAGCACGCGGACGGTGGTGCCGGGTCAAGGCACGCTTTCCCGCCTTGACG
>NZ_JBSGJD010000347.1:0-7819 GCF_053605405.1 Amycolatopsis sp. NPDC003861 | reverse complement strand
CGCGTCCGGGCCTCCGCCGGATGCGCCGGTGCGGTCGCCGAGTTCAGGCCCGCGATCACCCGGGGCGTCAGGTGCAGCACCGGCACCCCGGACCGCTCCAGCCACCCCGGCCCGTACGCCACCGTCGCCGCCGCCGCGAGGTCCGCCGCGAACGACTCCGCCTCCCTATACCGCGCGTCCAGCTCGCGGGCCAGGCTGCGCATCACCACCGCCGCGATCGGCGACGGCACCCCGGCGATCGGCTGCGGGTCGGTGAACATGTGCTGGCGCATCATGCTGATCGCGCCGCGGGTGTTGTCGAACGGCAGGCGGCCCGACAGCAGTTCGTACAGCACCGTTCCCGCCGCGTAGACGTCGGCCGCCGGGCTGAGGGCGTTGCCCATCGCCTGTTCGGGGGCGATGTACGCCGGGGTTCCGAGGATCTCGCCACCGTGCGTCACCAAGGTGGCGCCCTCGCTGATCACCCGGGCGATGCCGAAGTCCGCCACCTTCACCACGCCCTGCGTGCTGAACAGCAGGTTCCGCGGCTTGACGTCGAGGTGCAGCACCCCCGCCCGGTGCGCCGCGTGCAGCCCGGCCAGCATCGCCAGCCCGATCGCGCACGCCTGCTCGCCGCTCACGCCACCGCCGTGGAAGCGGCTGTGCACCGTCCCGCCGTCGAGCCGCTCCATCACCAGCAGGTGCTCGCGGCCGGTCCGGACGTAGTCGTACACCGGCACGATGTGCGGGTGGTCCAGGCTCGCCAGCACCCGCGCCTCGCGGTCGAAGAGCTCGCTGCTCGCCGCGTGGTTGAGCACGTCCCACGGCAGCTGCTTGATCGCGACGCTCCGCCCCAGCGTCCGGTGCACGCCGGCGAACACGACCCCCATGCCGCCTTCGCCGATCGACTCCCCGATGTCGTACTGCGGCAGGGCGGCGACCAGCTCGGCCGGTGCGCTCATCGGGTGAATTCCTGCGTCGACGGGAGCGGAAGCCGGACCGTCATATCACTCTCGGTCACCGCGGGCGGAGCAGCCGGGTGCGGGGTCAGGTAGCCGAGCAGGAACGCGATCGCCGCCACGCCGAGCACCACCGGGATCTCGATCGCCGGCTCGGGCGGGACCAGGCGCAGCACCGACAGGCTGATCACCGCGACCAGCCCGGTGCCGAACCCCGCGGGCAGGAACCGCACGCCGCGGCGCCAGCGGTTCGGCGCCAGCCGGTGCCGAGCCAGCGCGAGGAGCGCGGTCACCCAGGCGAGGATCGTCAGCACCAGCATCGCCAGGCCGAAGACGCCGTAGACCGACCAGAACGACCCGCGGACGTCGGCGACCGTCGTCGCCTCACCCAGCGTGACGCGCCCGGCGTCGAGCAGCTCCACCGACGACGGCAGCAGCCCGGTCGCCTGTCCGGCCAGGTCACCGAGGTCGAGGACGAACGTCCGCGACACCGACCCGCGCGCCGGCACCTCGAAGGGCGCGGTCGTGTCGTAGGCGAAGAAGGTCAGCGCGAGCGCGACGCCGGAGAGCCGCACGCTGCGGACCTTCACCGGCGCGGCGCCGGGGTTGGTCGCCACGACCTGCAGCTCGACCTGGCTCGCCGGATCGATCGGGACGGTCGCGTCCTCGATCGGCCGCTGGTCGATCGACACCTGCAGCCGCAGTGATCCGGACTCGGCGGACGCGGGCGGCGCGCCCACGAGCAAGCACAAACCCAACGCAACCCCCGCCGCGATGACACGTCCCATTGGGCATCCCCTACTTGCGTTATCCGACTGGTCCGGAATGCTACAGCGAGCACACACCGGGGAGGGACGTCCCAATGCGATTCGTGGTTCGGCTGTTTTTCGGCGCCGTGGCCGGAACGTTGCTTCTGCTCGCAACAGCGGGCACCGCCGACGCACAATACACATCGTCGGTTGGTTTGAAACCATCGAGCGGGCAGGCCGGGAGTTCTTTCACGATTTCCTGGAATTTCTACCCGTGCAAGGGGCCGGTCACCTTTTCGTGGAACGGCACGCCGATGTGGTCGGCGAACGCAACCCTCACGCAGACCAGCGGCACAGTCGCGGCGACCGTGCCGAGCGGCGCCCAGCCGGGGACCTACCCGGTCACCGGCACGTGCACCAACGCCCGGACCGGCGGGCCGCTCAGCGCGGGCAGCCGGTTCAGCGTGACCGCAACTCCCACGACCACCACACCCCCGCCGCCAGTGACGACCACGCCGCCCCCTCCGGTCACCACGCGGCCGACGCGGCCCGGCACCACCACGACCCCGGCCACCCCTGCCACCACCACGCCGCCGGCCACCACGACCACCCCGCCGGCCACCACCCCGCCGGCCACGTCCGGCACGCCCACGACGTCCAGCACCGCTCCGAAGCCCGGTGAACTCGTGCTCGACCGGCCGAGCATCAAGGCCGGCGAGCCGCTCTCGGCGTCCGGGAAGGGCTGCCGGCCGGGCCGGATGGTGACCCTCGTGTCGGACGGCACCGAGGTCGGCACCGCCTACACCGACGACTCCGGGGCCTTCACCGCGCCGGTCGAGTTCACCCGCATCGAGGCCGGGCGGCACACCGTGATCGCCGAGTGCGGGGTGCGGCTGACCGGCGCCGTCGACCAGGTGGTGACCCGCTCGTCCGGCGGGCAGACCGGCACGCTGGTCGTTCTCGTGTTCTTCGTCCTCGCGAGCATCACGGTGATCCGCTTCCGCTGACCCCCGGTTGACATGCACCCATCCGGCTGCCTATCGTCGAAAGGCAGCCGGACGGCTGCATGTCACCGGGAAGGCGCGATGGACGAGGTCTTCAAGGCGCTGGCCGATCCCAGCCGCCGCCGGCTGCTGGACGTGCTCAACGAGCGCAACGGCCAGACCCTGCGCGAGCTGTGCGCGGGGCTGGACATGGCCCGACAGTCGGTGAGCAAGCACCTGGCCGTGCTCGAGGCGGCCGGGCTGCTCACCACCACCTGGCGCGGCCGCGAAAAGCTGCACCACCTCGACGCCGCGCCGATCAACGCGATCGCCGAGCGCTGGATGACCCGCTACGACCGGCGGCGGGCCGGCGCGCTGGCCGATCTCAAACGAGCACTGGAGTCCGCACCGATGAACGATTTCGCGTACACCACCTACATCAACACGACGCCGGAGAAGCTCTGGCAAGCGCTTACCGATCCGGCGTTCACGAGCCGGTACTGGGGTGTCTCCTTCGAAACCGACTGGAAAACGGGCTCGCCGATGACGTGGGCCGAGCGCGGCGCGAAAACCAGCGATCCCGGACAGGTCGTCCTCGAATCGGATCCCCATCGACGGCTGTCCTACACCTGGCACACATTCACGGCGGATTGGGCGAAAGCGAACGGCGTCGACGAAGAAACGCTCGCGAAACTGCAGCGGGAAAGCCGGTCCAAAGTCACCTTCACCCTGGAACCGCACGGGGAAATGGTGAAACTGACCGTGCTCCACGACGGTTTCGACGCCGGCAGCACGACGTTGGAGATGTGCAGCCAGGGCTGGCCGGCGCTGCTCTCCAGCCTGAAGACGCTGCTGGAGACCGGGGCTCCGCTTCCGTGACCTGGCCAAACCGGTCGAACATCGCGAACAAGACAGATCTGGCACAGCAATACGTCTGAATCCTCCCTCTTTTGTGTTCGGCCGGCTGAAGTCCGGGTGAACTTCCCTCTTTCGATCGGATCCGGTTCGGTTTTCCGGGCGTTAGGCTCGCATAATCCGTGACCGGTGATGGTCCGATCGAGTGACGGGAGAGTGCGCGTGCCGGGGTCAGTGCGTACCCGCTGGATCGTGGTGGCCGTGGTCGTGGCCGCCGCGGCGGGCGCCGTCGTGGCGTTCTGGCCGGACAGCGCGGCCGCCGTCGATCCCGAGATCGCGGTCTCGCGCTCGTCGTGCGGTACCGGCTGGACGGATCCGAAGCCGGGGCCGCAGACGTTCCGCCTGCACAACACCGGGTCGGTGACCGCCGAGGTCGACCTGATCGACCCGGCGACCGGCGTGATCTACGGCGAGGTCGAGGGCCTCGGCGCGGCGACGACCCGGCCGTTGCAGGTGAACCTGGGCAACGGCAGCTACGCGTTCCGCTGCCTGCCCGAGGACGCGGGCGCGATCGTCGGGCCGGCCGTGCGGATCACCGGCGGCGCCGAGCGGACCGGGCCGGGCGTCGCGCCGGTGACGCACGACGACCTGCTCGGGCCGCTCAAGGCCTACCAGCAGCACGTCGAGACGGGGCTCGGCGAACTCGTCGCGAACACGGGCGCGCTGAAGAACACCGTGCACGGCGGCGACCGAGCGGCGAGCCAGGCGGCGTGGCTGACGGCCCACCTGACGTACGAGCGGCTGGGCGCGGCCTACGACGCGTTCGGCGACTCCGACGGCGCTCTCAACGGCACGGCCGACGGCCTGCCGAACGGCCCGGCCGACCCGGGTTTCACCGGCTTCCACCGCCTGGAGCAGGGCCTTTGGCACGGCGAGGACCTGGGCGCGCTCGGCGCCGTCGCCGACCAGCTCGACACCGACGCCCGCGCGTTGCAGACGTCCTTCGCCGACAGCCAGGTCGACGGGAACGACCTCGGGCTGCGCGCGCACGAGATCATGGAGAACACGCTGCAGTTCGAACTGACCGGCCGCACCGACTACGGCAGCGGCACGAACCTGGCCACGGCCCGCGCCAACCTCGACGGCACCCGCGCGGTCCTGGACGTCCTGCGGCCGCTGCTGACGCCGAGGTACCCGGCACTGTCCAATGTGGACAGCTGGCTGGACCGCACGCAGAAGGCACTGGACGCGGCCCGCCGCCCGGACGGCACGTGGACCCGCCCGGCGGAGCTGAGCCGGGACCAGCGGCAGAAGCTCAACGCGGACGTGAGCGAGCTGACGGAACTGCTGGCCCCGATCGCGGCGATCGCCGAACCGCGGAGGGTCTCGTGACCGACCTGCCTCGCCGTTCCTTCCTGCGCCGGGCCGCCATGGGCGCGGGCCTCACCGTCGCCGCCGGGGCCGGGCTGGGCGCCTCCTCCGCGACCGTCACCGACGGCAGCTCGCCCGTGCCCTTCCACGGGCCCCACCAGGCCGCCATCCTCCGCAAGCCGCCGACTCAGACCATCGTCGCCTCCTTCGACGCCGTCGCCGAGTCCAAGGCCGAGCTCACCGACCTGTTCCGCGCCATCACCGAGCGGGCGCGGTTCCTCACCGCCGGCGGGGCGCCCGCCGCGCTCGGGATCACCGCGCCGCCCGCCGATTCCGGCGTGCTCGGGCCCGTGGTGCCCGGCAGCGACCTCGGCGTCATCCTCGGCGTCGGCGCCAGCCTCTTCGACGACCGGTACGGCCTGGCGAAACTCAAGCCCGCCAAGCTGAAGCCGATGACGACGTTCCCGAACGACGCCCTCGATCCCGCCCAGTGTCACGGCGACCTCAGCCTCGTCCTGTCCGCGAACGACACCGACACCGTCCTGCACGCGCTGCGGGACATCGCCCGCGCCACCCGCGGTGGCATGCAGCTGCGCTGGAAGCTCAACGGCTTCACCTCGCCGCCGCGGCCGGACGGCACGCCCCGCAACCTGATGGGCTTCAAGGACGGCACCGCCAACCCCACCGAGTCCGAAATAGACAGTCTGGTGTGGACGCAGGGCGAGCCCGCGTGGACCGCCGGCGGCAGCTACCAGGTCGTCCGGCTGATCCGGATGCTCGTCGAGTTCTGGGACCGGGTCTCCCTGGCCGAGCAGGAGAACATGTTCGGCCGCCGCCGCGACACCGGCGCCCCGCTCGACGGCACGCAGGAGACCGACGTCCCCCGGTACTCCGATGACCCCGTCGGCACCGTCATCCCGCTGACCAGCCACATCCGGAAGGCGAACCCGCGCACGCCGGAGACCGACAACAGCCGGATCCTGCGCCGTGCGGTGAACTACGACCGCGGCGTCGACAGCAACGGCAACCTGGACATGGGCCTCCTCTTCGTCTGCTACCAGCAGGACCTGGAGCGCCAGTTCGAGGCGGTCCAGACGCGGCTGGCCGACGAACCCCTGACCGACTACATCTCCCCGTTCGGCGGCGGCTACTTCTTCGCGCTGCCGGGCGTCACCGGACCGGACGACCACTTCGGGCGTTCCCTGCTCACCTGACGAGCCCCACCCCACCACGAAAGGAATCCACAGTGGACAGAAAGACCCGACGGCGACGGCGCGGCCTGCTCGGCGCCGGGGCACTCGCCTCGGTCGCCGCGCTGGCCGTCGTCACCGGCTCCGCGGCGACCACCGCGGACGCCCAGCCGCTGAACCTGTTCCCCGCGCACTGGATCCCGACGTCGACGCCGATCAAGCACGTCGTCGTCATCTTCGGCGAGAACATCTCGTTCGACCACTACTTCGGCACCTACCCGAACGCGGCCAACACCGACGGCACCCCGTTCACCGCCGCGCACGGCACCCCGAAGGTCAACGGCCTCGACAAGAAGCTGCTGACCGGCAACCCGAACGCCTACAACCCGAAGCGGCTCACGTCCCAGCAGGCGCTGACCTGCGACCAGAACCACAACTACGGCGCCGAGCAGGCCGCCTTCAACGGCGGCAAGATGGACAAGTTCGTCGAGAAGACCGAGACCGACAAGTGCACCGGGCAGCCCATCCTGTTCGGCGAGCCCGGCCTGGTCATGGACTACTACGACGGCAACACCGTCACCGGCATGTGGAACTACGCCCAGCACTACGCGCTGAACGACAACTCGTTCAACACGGTGTTCGGCCCGTCCAGCCCGGGCGCGATCGACCTGATCTCCGGCAACACCCACGGTGTCCAGGCCGTCGACCCGGTGACGCACGAGCCGGTCAGCGACGCCTACGCCGTGCAGTCGCCGGACGCCAGCGGCATCGGCACGATGATCAACGACCCGGACCCGGCGTGGGACGACTGCTCGGGCAAGAACCACACGAGCAAGGACAACCTGGCCACCATGCACGGCCGCAACATCGGTGACCTGCTCAACCAGCGCCACGTCACGTGGGGCTGGTTCCAGGGCGGCTTCCGGCCGACCGGCACGGCCAACGGGTACGCGGTGTGCGGCCAGACCCACACGAACATCGGCGGCAACGCGGTCGTCGACTACAGCCCGCACCACGAGCCGTTCCAGTACTACCCGTCGACGGCGAACCCGAAGCACCTCCCGCCGTCCTCGGTGCAGGCGATCGGCCAGACCGACCGCGCGAACCACCAGTACGACATCTCCGACTTCAACGACTCGCTCAAGGCCGGCTCGATGCCCGCGGTGAGCTTCCTGAAGGCCCCGGAGTACCAGGACGGCCACGCGGGCTACTCGGACCCGCTGGACGAGCAGCAGTTCGTGGTGAGCGAGATCAACAAGATCCAGCAGTCCCCGGACTGGAAGTCGACCGCGATCGTGCTGGCCTACGACGACTCCGACGGCTGGTACGACCACCAGAAGTCGCCGATCCTCAACGGCTCGCACGACGCATCGCAGGACCAGGCGATCTGCACGGGCAAGGCGACGACGGTGGGCAAGTACGCCGACCGCTGCGGCTACGGACCGCGCCTGCCGCTGCTGGTGGTTTCGCCGTACAGCAGGGTGAACCACGTCGACCACACGCTGACCGACCAGACCTCGGTGCTGAAGTTCATCGAGGACAACTGGTTCACCGGCCGGATCGGTGACGCGTCGTTCGACACGCGCGCCGGCTCGCTCAACGGGATGTTCGACTTCTGGTGGCCGCAGGCCCGCAGGGTCGCCCTAGACCCGAAGACCGGAGCCGTCGTCCGCAGCTAGCCCGAAGCGCCCCAATGTGGCGTTGGTTGCGTCCAACGCACCGAACGCCACATT
>NZ_JBSGJD010000346.1:0-7840 GCF_053605405.1 Amycolatopsis sp. NPDC003861 | reverse complement strand
CCGCGAGGGGCACTCGCCCCGCGGCCGCGCCGGTGGTCGCGGCGGGAGCCGTGCCCCTCGCGGCAGCAGGCTCCCCGGCGGGCGGTTCGGAGGCTTGCGGGCGCTCGGGTGCCGCCGGCGCCGCCGCCGCGGGACGAGCGCCCGCCGCGGTGACCGGCTGGTCGGAGGGCTCCACCACCGGCAGCGCCTCGATCTCCACCGCCACCACGACTTCCCCGGTCGGCCCGCTCACCACCACCCGCCCGCTCCGCACCCCCGACGACCCCGCCGTCACCGCAAGCTCCGCCCCGCCCGGTACCTCGCGCACCGCGATCCACGGCTCCGCCGCCTCGAACCGGACCTCTCGCGCCACCGGCGGGCCCAGCACGCTCAACTTCCCCGACGCCGCCGAGCCCGCCGCCGCCGACAAGCGGACCGACTGAACGTCCACCCGCACCACCGCGGACGACAGCGCGTCCGAAGCCGCCGCTGCCACGTGCTCGATGTCCGTCGATGCCATTGCCCTGAGCGCCTCGAATGCCCCCATCGCCACCGGGAGGTTCGGGCTCGACAACCGCCTCCGCAGCTCCGCCACCGCTCCCAGCCTGGTGAACGGGTTCTCCGCCGCGATCGCCGACGCCAGGTCCGGGGGGATCGGGGAAGGCTTGATGCGGCGGCGCCTGCTCTTGGCCAGGTACAGCTCGCCCTGCATCTCGATGTCGCGGCTCGGCGTCTGCTTGGGATTGCGCTCGCGGACGCGGTCGAACAAGTACTCGTACAACTCGCCCAGCGCGATCAAGCCGTCCTCGTCGCGGTCCGCTTCGCCCGTGCGCAAGCCCTCCACCAACGCCGACGTGAACACCGAGGGCTGGGCCGGCTCGTCCGAGGCCAGCGTGGCCCCCTCGAACGCGTACTCGATCGAATTGGACGCCGTGATCACCGCGCGCCCGCGGCCGCCGCGGAAGCTGTCCAGGACGTTCGCGTCGCCCGACGCGCGGACCGCCACGCCCTGGCCGAACGCCCCTCCGTAACAGCAGTCCAGCAACAGCACGATGCTGCGCGACCGGCTCTGCCGGATGCACTGCTGCACGAAGTCCGCCGGCACCGCCGTCGACCTGAGGCGGTCCGGGCGCGTGTTGCGGGCCGCGAAGTAGAGCCCGCCCGCGTCGTCCTTCAAGCCGTGGCACGAGAAGTGCATCAGGAGGACTTCGTCGGGCTTGCCCTCCAGGCAGAGGTCCTCGATCTCCGCCTGGATCACGTGTGCGGTCTCGTTCCGCACCACCGAGACCTCGAAGTCGCTGATCGCCCGGTCGGCGAGCACCCCGGCCAGGGCGTCGGCGTCCGCCGCGGGCGAGCCCAGCCGCTGCAATCCCGCGTTGTCGTACTCGCCGTTGGCGACGATCAGCGCCCGCCTCCGCCCGGCCATACCGGTAGGAAACGCCCTTCGCGCGCGTTGCGGCAATCAGCCGAACGGGCACACCTATTCGGCAGTGCCCGCGAAAATCGTTTCCTGCTTCTCCAGGCAGACGACGGCGTCCCACGCGGCCGCGACGTCCACCGCGGGCGTCATGTGCGCGTGCCGGATGCTCGACGCCGCGGGGTGCGCCACCACGCAGGGCGCCTGCGGAGCCAGCGTCGCCTCGACACTCCCGAAAACCGGCTCGCCCAAAGCCTGCTCGAACATCCGGAACCCCAGCGGGTACGCCGGGTCGGGGGCCAGGCCGGTCGTCGTCCCCGAGACGGCGGTCAGGGCCAGCGCGAAATAGCGGTCCCCCAGCTCCGCGGCCAGGTGGGTGCCCGCCGACGGCGCCGTCATGCCCGGCATCGGCGAGAACGGGACGCGCTGGAGGTGTCCGTTGTGGATCATCAGCACGATCTTCTCGCCCGGGAACCGCCGCCGCAGCAGGCGGACGGAGGCCGCCATGTACGTGTCCCGCGACGAGCTCTGCGGCTCGGGCGCCCGGCCCGCCATCAGCGCGTCGAGCTCCCGCAGGTACAGGTCGACGCGCAGCGCGCCCTCCGCGTGGTGCGCGGCCACCTCGCCGTAGCTCAGGGACTCCACATGTCCTTTGAGGACGGTCAACGCCGTCGTCGCGGCATCCCGCGCTTCGACGCTCATGGCACCGTAGCGCCCCGGCGCGACCGCGCTGCTCACCGACGCATACGGCTCGCACGCGGCCAGCGCGTTGTCCACAAGGGACACATTCGCCGGGTCCACGCGCAGGACCTCCGCCCGCAACGCCTGCAGCGACGGCACCGGCGAGCCCGCCGAGCTCGGCACGTCGAGCCCGGAGAACCGGACGCCCCGGCCGCGCAGCCAGGTCAGCATCTCGTGCACCTCGGCCGAGTCGCCGAGACCGAACGTGAACCCGTCCCGCGCGATGTCGGCGACCTCGCCCGGACCGCCCTGCAGCCACGCGTCGACCAGGTGCCCCTCCGCGAAGCCGCCTTCGAACCCGAGCACGGTGAACCCGCGTTCGGTGACGAGGTGACGCAGGAGGCGGTCGCGCAGCACTCCGAACTCGCGGATGTGATGGTTGTTCTCACCGATGGCGACCACTTCGGCGTCGCCGATCAGCTCGGCGATTTCGGCAACGGCGACGGTTCCTGTCATACTGGGCACACTAACGCAACAGGAGTAGCAGTTGGCAACCGAGATTTCCGGGACCAAGCGTCCGGGCGGCCGCACCGAGCGGACCCGCCTCGCCGCGCTCAACGCCACCTTGGAGCTGCTCGGCGAACGCGGGTACCTGGAACTCACCGTCGAAGCGGTCGCCGAACGCTCCGGCGTGCACAAGACGACGCTCTACCGCCGCTGGGAGTCCGCCGAAGGCCTGGTCGCGGCGGCTCTCCTGATGGGCGCCGAGCAGGAGTGGGCGGTGCCGGACACCGGGACCCTCGAAGGCGACCTGCGCGCGATCAACCTGGAGCTGGTGCGCTACTTCACCACCCCGGGCGAGCGCGAGCTGCCCACGGCGTCGATCTCGGCGGCCTTCCTCTCCCCGCGCGCGGCCGACGCCCTGCGCGAGTTCTACGTCGACCGCCACGCCCGTTCCGGAGCCGCCGTGGCCCGGGCGATCGAGCGCGGCGAAGTCCCGCCCGGCACCGATCCCGTGGAGCCGGTGCGCGTGGCCTGCGGGCCGGTCTTCTACCGCCTGTTCGTCTCCCGGGAGGGCGTGACACCGCGGGACGCCGACCTCGCCGCCAAAGCCGCCGCGGCCGCCGCGAAGGCCGGCGTCTTCACGGCAGCGGACGGCTGAACCGCACCACGTCCAGGGTGACGCCTTCCAGGGTCTCGGTCGCGGTCTCGCCGTCGTCCGCCCAGCCCTGCCGCAGGTAGAAGGCCTTCGCCCGCTCGTTGGTCGCGAGCACCCACAGGATCGCGCGGTCACCGGACATCGCTTCGACGACGCGGTCGTGCAGCGCGCGGCCGAGACCACGGCCCCAGAACTCCGGCCGCAGGTACAGCGCGTACAGCTGCGAAGGCGCGAAGGCGGCGAAGCCCGCGACGACGCCGTCCTCTTCGATGACCAGCACCTGCCCGACACCCTCGCCGATGCGCCGCGCCCAGGACGCCGCCCGTTCTCCGGCCGAGAGACGCGCGAGGAAGTCGGCCGGCAGCAGGCCCGCGTACGCCGCTTGCCACGACGTCACGTGGACCTGCCCGATCGCCGGGGCGTCGGCGGCCGTGGCCGCGCGGATCAGCTCTTCTCCAGGTACTCCGCGCGCTCGACGTCGACGACGTCGGCAACCATCTGCGCCAGGCCGCGGTACTTCGTCAGCTCCGGGTCCTTCGTGACGAGCTCCTGCGCCAAGGCCCGGGACGCGGCGATCACGTCCTCGTCCCGCAGCAGCGAGAGCAGCTTGAGCGTGGACCGCTTCCCGGACTGCGCGGCGCCGAGGATGTCGCCTTCGCGGCGCAGCTCCAGGTCGAGGCGGGACAGCTCGAAACCGTCCGTCGTGGACTCGACCGCCGCCAGCCGCTCGCGGGTCGCCGTGCCGTCCAAGGTCTCCGTGACCAGCAGGCACAGCCCCGGCACGCTGCCCCGGCCGACGCGGCCGCGCAGCTGGTGCAGCTGGCTGACGCCGAACCGGTCGGCGTCCATGATCACCATCGCGGTCGCGTTCGGCACGTTCACGCCGACCTCGATCACCGTGGTGGCCACCAGGACGTCCAGCTGGGCCGCCGAGAACGCGCGCATCACGGCGTCCTTGTCGTCGGGCGGCATCCGGCCGTGCAGCACGCCGATCTTCAGGCCCTGCAGCGGCCCGTGCTCCAGCTCGGGCGCGACTTCGAGGACCGCCAGCGGCGGGCGCTTGTCGCTCTTGTCCGACGGCGGCTCGTCGCCGATCCGCGGGCAGACGACGTACGCCTGGTGCCCCTTGCCGACCTCCTCGCGCACGCGCTGCCAGATCCGCTCGAACCAGGCGGGCTTCTCCGCGACCGGCACGACCGTGGTGGCGATCGGCGACCGCCCGACCGGCATCTCGCGCAGCGCCGACACTTCCAGGTCGCCGTACACGGTCATCGCGACCGTGCGCGGGATCGGCGTCGCGGTCATGACGAGGACGTGCGGGCTGGTGTCGCCGGCCCCGCGGGTGCGCAGCGCGTCCCGCTGCTCGACGCCGAAGCGGTGCTGCTCGTCGACGACGGCGAGGCCGAGGTCGGCGAATTCGACGTGGTCCTGGATCAGCGCGTGCGTGCCGACGACGATGCCCGCCTCCCCGCTGACGATCTCCAGCAGCGACTTCTTGCGCTCCTTCGCGCCCATCGACCCGGTGAGCAGCGTGACCTTCGTCGCGTTCTCCGCCGCACCCAGCTCGCCGGCCTGGCCGAGGTCGCCGAGCATCTCCCGCAGCGATCGCGCGTGCTGGGCGGCGAGGACTTCGGTCGGCGCCAGCATCGCGGCCTGCCGCCCGTTGTCGACGACCTGCAGCATCGCCCGCAGCGCGACGACCGTCTTGCCCGAGCCGACCTCGCCTTGGAGCAGCCGGTTCATCGGGTGCTCGGACGCCAGGTCCGCGGCGATCTCGTCGCCGATCCCCCGCTGGCCCGCGGTCAGGTCGAAGGGCAGCCGCTTGTCGAAGGCGTCCATCAGGCCGCCGCTGACGTGCGGGTTCGCCTTCGCCGGGCGCGAGATGGCCGAGTGGCGCCGCTGCGCGAAGATCAGCTGGACGGCCATCGCTTCGTCCCACTTCAGCCGCTTCTTCGACGCCTCCAGGTGCGCCCAGTTCTCCGGGCGGTGGATGCCGCGCAGCGCGTTGTCGAGGTCGGCCAGCTTGTGCAGCCGCCGCAGCTCGGCGGGCATCGGGTCGTCGCCGACCTCGAGGACGTCGAGGACCTGCCGCACGCACTTGGCGATCGACCAGGTCGGCATGCCCTGCGCCGCCGGGTAGACCGGGATGATCGCGGCGAGGAAGTTGTCCATCGCCTCGGCTTCGTTCTCGGCGTCGAACAGCTCGTACTCGGGGTTGGTCAGCTGCAGCGTGTCGCGGAAGGCCGACACCTTGCCGGCGAACAGGCCGGTCTTGCCCGGCACGAGGTCCTTCTCCCGCCAGGCCTGGTTGAAGAACGCACAGGTCAGCCGCCGTTTTCCGTCGGTGATGACCATGTCGAGGATGGTGCCGTTGCGGGCCTTCATCCGCCGCTTGCTCACCTTTTCGATGCGCGCCAGCACGGTGGCGTGCTCGCCCAGCTCGAGGCCGTGGATGTCGGTGAGCTCGCCGCGCTCGGCGTAGCGGCGCGGGTAGTGGCGCAGCAGGTCGCTGACCGTCTCGATGTCCAGCGACGTGGCGAGCGCCTTCGCCGTCTTGGCGCCCAGCAGCAACGGCAGCTTGTCGCGCAGTCCGGCCATCCGCTATTCGACTCCCATCAGCAGCACGGCGTCCGCCTGGCCGCTGGCGTAGCTGGTCAGTTCCACCTCCGGGTGCTCCACCCGCAGCTGTTCCGCGAGTTCCCCGGCGACCCCGGGCGGGGCCGCCGCCCCGCTCAGCACCGTCACCAGCTCCCCGCCGAGCGCCAGCATCCGGTTCAGCACCTTCATCGCGGCCGCGACCAGGTTCGTCTCGGACGCGGGCGCGGGCTCGATCAGCACCACCTCGTCGTCGACCAGGCCGACCACGTCACCGGACTGGGCCCGGCCCACCCAGGTTAGCGACTCCTCCTGGGCGATCCGCAGTTCGCCACGCCTGGTGGCGGCGGCCGCTTCGGCCATCGCGACGACGTCGTCGTTGGTGCGGCGCCCGGCGTCGTGCACGGCGAGGGCGGCCAGCACCTGCACCGGCGAGGCGCACGGGATGACGACGACGTCCCGGCCGGCGGCCATCGCGTGCCCGGCCGCGGTGTCGGCCGCGGCGGTGAGGGCGACGCTGCCCGGCAGCACGGTCACCTGCTGCCCGGCGGCCTCGTTGAGCAGGCCGATCATGTCCTCGACGCTCGGCGTCCCGCCGTCGGGCACGGCCAGCACCGGGATGCTTTCGGCGCGCAGCAGCTCGGCCAGCGCCCCGCCGTGGACGACGGCGACGACGGTGCGGTCGATGCCGCCGCCCGGCTCGATCGGCGTCGGCGTCAGCAGGGGCTCGACCCGGATCCTGCGCGGGCGGCCCAGCGCCAGCCCGGCCTCGATGGCGGCGCCGATGTCGGCGCAGTGGACGTGCACGGCGTGGCTGCCCGCGCCGTCGCCGGCGACCGTGACGCTGTCGCCGAGGCCGCTCAGCTCCTTGCGCAGGGTCGGCAGGCTCGCTTCCTCGACGCCGTCGAGGAGGTACATGACCTCCCAGGCGTAGGCCTCGGCGTGCGCGGGGGCCTCGAGGGCGTGGTCGTGCTCGACAGGGGCGCCGGTGAGCACGCCGACCAGCGCGTCGAGCACGGCGACCAGGCCGCGGGCACCGGCGTCGACGACCCCGGCCCGCGCCAGCGCGGGCAGCTGCTCGGGAGTCTTCTCCAGGGCGTGCGCGGCCTCTTTCGCGGCTTTCGCGGCAATTTCGGGCAGCGGGCTCGTGTCCCCGCGCACGGCGAGGGCGACGGCGTGCAGGACGGTCAGGATGGTCCCGGCGACCGGGCGGCTGACGGCTCCGGTGGCGACCTCGTCGGCGTGCCCGAGCGCGTCCGCCAGCCACGGGCCGTCCAGGTCGCCTTCGGCGCGGTCGGCCAGCCCGCGCACGACCTGGGAGAGGATCACGCCGGAGTTGCCCTTGGCGGAGGCGACCGCGCCTCGCGCGAGGATCTTCAGCGCCTCGGCGGCGGTTTCCGGGACGGCTCCGGAAAGTTCGCGGGCGGCGCCGGTCATCGTGAAGAGCATGTTGGAGCCGGTGTCGGAATCGGCGACGGGGTAGACGTTGATCTCGTCGATGGCCGGCCGCAGGCTCGCGAGGCTGTGCACACAGCCCGCCGCCCAGGCCGACACCGCCGCCGCGTCCAGCACCCGCACCCCGTAACCTCCTGACCGGTCCCCGGGCAGCGTATCGACCCGGTGCCGGGGCCCTCGATCGCAGTAGTTACTATGGTCGAGTTGCCCAGTGCATCTGGGCTCATTTCTATGACCCAGATCCAAAGGAGTTCGACGTGGCTGCCGTGTGCGACGTCTGTGGCAAGGGACCGGGCTTCGGCAAGGCGGTCTCGCACTCCCACCGCCGTACCAACCGCCGGTGGAACCCGAACATCCAGACCGTCCACGCCAAGGTGGGTGTGTCCCAGCGCAAGCGCCTGAACGTGTGCACCTCGTGCATCAAGGCGGGCAAGGTCGTTCGCGGCTGACGCTGACGCGAAGTTTGGGACGGCGGGTGCTCCTCGGAGCACCCGCCGTTTTCATGTGGTCACCTCAAGCGCCCCAATGTGGCGTTGGTTGCGTCCAACGCACCC
>NZ_JBSGJD010000345.1:0-7964 GCF_053605405.1 Amycolatopsis sp. NPDC003861 | reverse complement strand
ACCCAGACCTACACCCACACGCCAACACTCCTCCCCTCCACGACGCTCATCCGATCTGCCGCGGCGGCCGGCCTTGCGCCGACCCGGCCCGGCCCACCCCAGGCGCGCACCGCCGCACCCAACCCCGCCCTCGCCCCAGCCCACCCCGCCCCGCAGCGGCCGGCCCCGGCCCCGCACAAGCCCATCCCGGGCGCGGCGCGGACATCGATGTCATTAATCCGAATTCTTGTCTTCCTTGTCTTCTTGACGCTCTCCAGGCCCGCGGCGGAAGCTTCCTGGCAACGTTGTCAGCATCCCGGCACCCCGCCCCGCCAGGTCCTCGGTTGCCGCCTGAAGAACGGAGTCCGCATGGCGGAGGAGAACGCGCGCGCGGAGGTGTCGGCCTTGTCCCGTCGGCACGTGCTGACGGCCGGAACCGGCTTGCTGGCCGGCTTCGGCCTCGCCGCCGTCCTGCCCGGGGTTGCCTCGGCGGCGCCCGCCGCGCCCGAGAGCCGCAAAAGCGATCTCGCCCTGTTCCGGCCGGTCCAGGTGTCCTCGACCGACTACGCCGCGACCCCGGCCGAGTTCGCCGTCGACGGGCTCGCCCAGGTCGGCGTCCGCGGCTCCGGCTGGCGGGCTGCCCAGGGGGACGGCCAGTGGATCGTCGTCGACCTGCAGGCGCCCTGCGCCATCGAGTCCGTCGTCCTCACCTTCGAGGCGCAGCCCGGCGATCCGGCCTTCGACGCCGGTGCCTCGCGATCCCGCACCAGCGGTTTCGAGGTCCAGTCCAGCTACGCGACGGCGTTCGACCTCGACGTCTCCGGCGACGGCAAGGCCTGGCGCACCGTCCACCACACCGAGGCCGGCGCCGGCGGTGTCGTCACGATCCCGGTGGCCGTCACCGCCCGCTGGGTCCGCTTCACCGCGAGCCGCCGCTCGACGAGCAATCCCTTGGGGCTCAACGGCTTCCAGGTCTTCGGCACCAGCCGCCAGACCCGGCCCGCCGTCCGCGGCTGGACGAGCTTCCCGGTGCGCCCGAACGACAACCCACCCTCGCTCGCCGTGGCGCCCGACGGCACCGTGCCGCTCGAATCCGGCTGGGTGCTCACCATGGACGACTGGGCGCCCACCGGCGACGGGAAGGCCCTCTCGGCGACCACTGTGGACACCCGCGGCTGGCTCCCGGCGACCGTGCCCGGCACCGTGCTGGCCTCGCTCGTCGAGCAGGGGCAGCTGCCGGATCCGGTGGCCGGGATGAACAACCTGCACGTCCCGGAAGCGCTCTCCCGCCACGCGTGGTGGTACCGCCGCCGCTTCGCCCTCCCGCGCGGCCTGGACACCTCCCCGGGCCGGCACGTCTGGCTGGAGTTCGACGGCGTCAACCACGAAGCGCAGATCTGGCTCAACGGGGCCGAAATCGCCACGCAGAGCCACCCCTTCGGCCGCGGTGTCCACGACGTCACCGCCGCGCTGCGCCGCACCGGCGAGCAGGTCCTGGCCGTGCGGGTCTCGCCGATGCCGCGGCCGGGCAGCCCCGGGGACAAGGGCTCCAACGGCAGCTCCTGGGTCGACGCAGGCGGCACGATGTTCGACAACTCGCCGACCTACCTCGCCGTGTCCGGCTGGGACTGGATGCCCGCGGTGCGCGACCGCGCGTCCGGCCTCTGGGACCACGTCCGCCTGCGCTCGACCGGCGCCGCCGTGCTCGGCGACGTCCGCGTCGACACGAAGGTGCCCGACGGCAAGACCGCCGAGGTGACGCTCACCGTCCCGGTGCGCAACGCGGCCGCGACCGCCCAGCGCGTCAAGGTCACCGCCGCGTTCGGCCCGGTGAAGCTGGCGGCCACGGTCACGATCCCGGCCGGGCAGAGCACCGACGTCGTGTTCCCGAAGCAGCGGGTCGAGAACGCGAAGCTGTGGTGGCCCAACGGCTACGGCGACCCGAACCTCTACGACCTGACGCTCACCGCGGCGATCGGCGCCGCCACGAGCGACCGCCGGACCGTCAAGATCGGCCTGCGCGAAATCGGCTACGTCTACGACCTGCCGATCGTCATCGCCGACGGCCGCGCCACCCAGACCGTCGACCTCGCGCCGCAGAACGCCCGGTTCGTCCGCATGCAGGGCCTCAAGCGCGCGACCAGCTGGGGGTTCTCGCTCTGGACGATGTCCGTGCAGGCCGGCTCGGGCCCCGACCTGGCCCAGGGCAACCCGCCCGAGCGCGCCTTCGACGGCGACCCGAACACCCGCTGGACGTCGGAATACAGCGACAACCAATGGCTGCAGGTCGACCTCGGCGCCCCGACGGCGTTCGACCGCGTCGTGCTGACCTGGGAAACCGCCTACGCGGCGACGTTCAAGATCCAGGTGTCGCAGGACGGCGGCAACTGGACCGACGTCGCATCGGTGGACAACAGCCCGAAGCCGCTGACCTTCCTGGTCAACGGCGTCAAGATCTTCGCCCGCGGCGGCAGCTGGGGCTGGGACGAGCTGCTGCGCCGGATGCCCGCCGAACGGGCCGACGCCGTCGTCGCGATGCACCGCGACATGAACTTCACGCTGATCCGCAACTGGGTCGGGTCGTCGTACCGGCCGGAGCTGTTCGATGCCTGCGACAAGTACGGCATCCTGCTGTGGAACGAGTTCTGGGACGGCTGGTCGACCGACCCGGCCAACCACGACATCTTCCTGGCGCAGGCGAAGGACACCGTGCTGCGCTACCGCCACCACGCGTGCGCGACGGTCTGGTTCGGCTGCAACGAGGGCACCCCGCCGCCGGTGATCGACAACGCGCTGCGGGACATCGTGCACGACAACACCGACCTGCTCTACCAGGGCAACTCCGCGGGTGGCGTGATCACCGGGGACGGGCCGTACTACTGGCAGGACCCGAAGCGGTACTTCACCGGTGAAGCGACCGGCGGGAAGTACGGGTTCTGGAGCGAAATCGGGCTGCCGACGGTGTCGGTCGTGGAGAGCATGCGCAACCTCGTCGGAAAGGACGACCCCGGCTGGCCGATCGGCGCGCCGTGGTTCCTGCACGACTGGTCCACGAACGGCAACCAGTCGCCGCAGAGTTACCTGGCCGCGATCGACGCGCGGCTGGCGCCGTCCACGAGCCTGGCCGAGTTCTGCCGTAAGGCGCAGTTCGTCAACTACGAGAGCATGCGGGCGATCTTCGAGGCGTGGAACACGAAGCTGTGGAACGACGCCACCGGCGTGCTGCTGTGGATGTCGCACCCGGCGTGGCACAGCACGGTCTGGCAGACCTACGACTACGACCTCGACGTCAACGGCAGCTACTACGGCGCGCGCAAGGGCTGCGAGGCCCGGCACGTCCAGGCCGACCTGACGACGTGGCAGGTGCGCGTGGTCAACCACACGCCGGCCGCGCTCACCGGCGTGACCGCCACGGCCCGGCTGTTCGGCCTCGACGGGACGGCGCTCGGCCGGGCCCAGCAGCAGAAGCTCGACGTGTCGCCGGTTTCGGCCGCGGCCGCGTTCACGGTCCCGTTCGACGCCGGCCAGCCGGACCTGCACCTGCTCCGCCTGACCCTGACCGACGGCCGGGGGACGGTGCTGTCGGAGAACACGTACTGGCGCTACCGGACGGACACGGCGATGCGCGCGCTCAACCAGCTCCCGGGCGCCCGCCTCACGACGTCGCTGAAGTCCGACGGCGACGGGTACACGGCGACGATCCGCAACGACGGCCGCACGGTGGCGGCGATGATCCGGCTGTCGCTGCGGGAGAAGAACGGCACCGACCGCGTGCTGCCGACCCGTTACGGCGACAACTACTTCTGGCTGCTGCCGGGGGAGAGCCGCACGGTCCGCGTCGAGCCGCGCCGGCGGGTCCCGAACGCGAAACTGCTGGTGGAGGCGTACAACGTGGCGGCGAAGCTGACCTAGCCGCGACGGCTCGCGCAGCTTGGCCGCGTCGACGCCGCCGTCGTCCACCCCGGCTCGGCGACATCTCCTGCCGGATCGTCCCCTGGTGGGAGGAGTTCGTCGGAGACGACCGAAGCAGATACTGAATTCGTCCGCTACGACGAACTACGCTGGCGGCGTCGCGCCTAGCTTCGGGAGGTGCTCGTCTCCATGAACCTGCGCCCGCACGCCGGCCTCGGCCGCGTCCTCGACGACCTGGGCGGCACGCTGCTGGACCTCGTCCTCGGCGACGGCGAGCGTCCGGGCGGCATCGGCGGTGTCGCCATCCACGATCCGCTCGACGAGCCCGCGCTGCCGCAGAACGCCCTCGTGCTGGGCGTCGGCCTCGCCGATCCGGACGAGGTCGTGCGGCAGCTGCGGACGCTGGCCCGCCACGACGCGGCCGGGCTCGTGCTGCGGGCCCCGGTCAAGGTGACGCCGGCGATCACCGCCGCCGTCGACGAGACCGGCGTCGCCCTGCTGAGCCTCGCCCGGGGTGCGTCCTGGGCTCAGCTCGCCGCGATGCTGCGCTCGCTGCTGGCCGAGGGCGACGTCGGGGACGCGCAGCGCGAGACCCTGGCCGGGCTGCCGTCCGGCGACCTGTTCGCCGTGGCCAACGCGATCGCCGCGCTGATCGACGCGCCCGTCACCATCGAGGACCGGCGCTCTCGCGTGCTCGCCTTCTCCGGACGGCAGGACGAGGCCGACCCGTCGCGCGTCGAGACCATCCTGGGCCGGCAGGTGCCCGAGCGGTTCGCGCGGATGCTGGCCGAGCGCGGGGTGTTCCGCGAGCTCTACCGCAGCGAGCAGCCCGTCTACGTCGACCGCCCGCCGGAGAGCCCGGAGGGGTTCATGATCCCGCGCGTCGCCGTCGCGGTCCGGGCGGGCGACGAGATCCTCGGCTCGATCTGGGCCGCGGTGAGCGCCCCGCTGACGCCCGACCGCGCGCAGGCTCTGCGCGACGCGGCCCGCCTGGTGGCCCTGCACCTGCTGCGCATCCGGGCCGGTGCCGACGTCGAACGGCGGCTGCGGGCGGACCTGCTGAGCACCGCCCTCGAAGGCGGGACCGGCGCACGCGAGGCGCTGAGCCGGCTCGGCCTGGCCGACCAGCCGGTGATCGTGCTGGCGCTCGCCGTCCTGGGCGCCGGAGCCGCCGACGCCGAGCTCGCCGCCGACCGGCAGCGCCTCAGCGACGGGCTGGCGATGCACCTGAGCGCGGTCCACCCGCGGTGCGCCGCCGCGCTCGTCGGCGACACGGCCTACGGGCTGGTGCCGGTGACCCGAGACACCGACGCCGAACAGCGTGCCCTGCGGATCGCCACGGACTTCCTCGACCGGGTCGGCGACCGGGCCCGGGCCGTGGTCGGCATCGGCCCGGTGGCCCGCAGCGCGGCCGAGCTGCCGGAAGCCCGCGGCAGCGCGGACCGGGCGTTGCGGGTGCTGCGCTCGGGCAGCGGCGCCGGCCGCCGGGTCGCCCTGCTGGCCGACGTGCACGTCGAGGCCCTCCTGCTGGAGCTGCAGGACCTGGTCGCCGCCCGCGGCGACCGCCCGACCGGCGTCGTCGCCCGCCTCCTCGACTACGACGCCCGGCACCACGCCCACCTCGTGGAGACGCTACGGGCCTGGCTGGACGCCTTCGGCGACGTCATCGCCGCCTCCGCGGCGGTCCACGTCCACCCGAACACCTTCCGCTACCGCCTCCGCCGCCTCGCCGAGGTCGGCGGCTTCGACCTGACGGACCCGCAGGCCAGGTTCGCGGCCATGCTCCAGCTCCGCGTGGTCGCCCCACCCGCCCCCTGACACCGTGCGGAAGTAGGCATCACGTGTGTCCCTTCCGGACACGGGTGGGGGGCGCGGAAATTGCGTTGGCCGGCGGGCGGGGGGTCGTTACCCTTCGCGGGGATTTGCCTGCCGCGTCGATCGAAGGGAGCCGGCCGTGCGTTGTCGCGTCGCCGTCGCTTCCCGGTCGCGGTCCGAGGTGATCCTGGTGTCTTCGCGTCCCCGGTGCCTGCCGCGCGGCCTGCACCGGACTCCGTGACAGTTCCTGACGACCGTCGCGGGGAATCGCGCCGTCCCGGTCACTTCGTCCACAAAGGACACCACTGTGTGCAACCTCCGCAACCTCGGCATCCTCGCCCACGTCGACGCGGGCAAGACCACCCTCACCGAGCGGATCCTGCACCGCACCGGCGCCACCCACAAAACCGGCGAGGTCCACGACGGCACCACCGTCACCGACTTCGACCCGCAGGAACGCGACCGCGGCATCACCATCTTCGCCGCGGCCGTCAGCTGCACGTGGGACGGCCACCGGCTCACCCTGATCGACACGCCCGGTCACGTCGACTTCACCGCCGAGGTCGAGCGCTCCCTGCGGGTGCTCGACGGCGCCGTCGCCGTGTTCGACGCCGTCGCCGGGGTCGAGCCGCAGAGCGAAACCGTGTGGCGCCAGGCCGATCGCTACGGCGTGCCGCGGATCGCGTTCGTCAACAAGCTCGACCGCGCGGGCGCCGACCTCGACACCGCCGTCGCCTCGATCCGGGCGCGGCTGCACCCGGCACCGCTGGTCGTGCAGCTGCCGATCGGCCGGGAGGACGGCTTCACCGGCGTCGTCGACCTGCTGCGCCCGCGGGACGTGCCGGACGACCTCGCCGCCGAGGCCCGCCGCCGGCGCCGGGACCTGGAGGAGGCCGTCGCCGAGCTGCACCCGGTGGCCCTCGACGAGTTCTGCGCCACCGGCCGGATCTCGGCGGAGACCCTGGAAAAGGCGCTGCGGGAGCTGACCCTCAGCGGCGACGGGCTCGTCGTGCTGTGCGGCGCGGCCTACCGCGACCGCGGGATCGAGCCGCTGCTCGACGCCGTCGTCGCGTACCTGCTGTCGCCGGCCGACGTCCCGCCGGTGCGGCCCGACCGGCCCGCCGACCCGGCGGCGCCGCTGGCCGCACTGGTGTTCAAGGTCGTCTCGACGACCACGGGACGGCTGACGTACCTGCGGGTGTACTCGGGAACGCTGCGGAAGGGAGACCGGGTGACGGACACCGAACGCACCGAACGCATCGCGCGCGTGCTGCGCGTGCAGGCGGACCGGCATTCCGAAGTGGACAGTGCGGTGGCCGGTGACATCGTCGCGGTCGCCGGGCCGAAGGCGGCGCGCGTCGGCGCCACCCTCTGCGCGCCCGGCGCTCCGGTGCTGCTGGAGCCACCGGCGACGGCGGACCCGGTGGTCTCGGTGGCGGTCGAGGCCCGGCGCGACGGCGACCGGCTCACGGCGGCGCTGGCCTGGCTGGCCGAGGAGGACCCGTCGCTGGTCGTGCGGGTCGATCCGGAGACCGGCCAGACGGTGCTGTCCGGGCTGGGTGAGCTGCACCTGGAGGTGTCGGTGGAGAAGCTGCGGCGGGACCGCGGCCTCGAGGTCGCGGTGGGCCGCCCTTCGGTGGCCTACCGCGAGACGGTGGTCAGCGGGGTGACCGGGCTGGTCTACCGCCACGTCAAGCAGGACGGCGGGGCAGGCCAGTTCGCCCACGTCGTCCTCGACGTCGCGCCGGCGGCCGAGGGCTTCGAGTTCGCCTCGGCGGTCGTCGGCGGCCGGGTGCCACGGGAGTACGTCCGCGCGGTCGAGGCCGGCTGCCGGGACGCCCTGGGCGAAGGACCGCTGGGCGGGCACCCGGTGACGGGCCTGCGCGTGACGCTGACCGACGGGGCGACGCACCCGAAGGACTCGTCGGACCTGGCGTTCCGCACGGCGGGCCGTCTCGGGCTGCGGGAGGCGCTGCGGTCGTCGGTGCTGCGGCTGCTCGAGCCGGTGGCCGAGGTGGCGGTCACGGTTCCGCCCGACGCCGTCGGCGGCGTGCTCGGCGACCTCGCGGCCCGCCGCGGCCGGGTGGCCGGCTCGGCGGTCCGGCAGGGGACGGCGGTGGTGACGGCGACGGTGCCGGTGGCGGAGCTGTTCGGCTACGCGACCCGGCTGCGCAGCCGCACGCAGGGCCGCGGCACGTTCACCGCCCGCCCGGTGGGCTTCGCGCCGGTGCCGTGAGGTCGAGGGTGGCGAGCCGGGG
>NZ_JBSGJD010000344.1:0-7981 GCF_053605405.1 Amycolatopsis sp. NPDC003861 | reverse complement strand
ATGACGTCGAGGTGGTCGGCCGCCGGGGCGCTGGCCGCCGGGCCTGCCCAGGCGACGCGCGAACCGTCCAGCACCAGGGCCGCGTCGGAGAGCCGGCCCAGCGCCGGGTCGTTGGTGGTGAGTTCGCCGATCCCCGTGATCAGGACTGCCACAGTGCCTCGATCTCCTTCGCCAGAACGGTTTCCGGTCGGTCGACGAGCAAGTGCGTACCGTCCCGGACGACCTCGCGGCCGGCGACGACGACGTGCCGGACGTCCGAGCCGGAGGCCGCGTACACGACCCCCGACGGCTCGATCCCGGCCGTCCGCACCGAATCCAGGGCCACGGTGACGAAGTCCGCGCCCGCCCCCTCGGCGAGCGCGCCGACCTCGGCCCAGCCGATCGCCGCGTGGTCCGTGCCCGCTTCGAGGAGCTCCTCGGCGCTGAACCGGCCGCGTTCCTCGCTGGCCAGCCGGTCGTCCAGTTCCAGCGCGCGGGTCTCCTCGAAGGCGTCGACGACAGCGTTGCTGTCACTGCCGATGCCGAGCCGCACCCCGGCGTCCCGCAGCGCGCGGGCCGGGCCGATGCCGTCGCCGAGGTCGCGTTCGGTGGTCGGGCAGAAGCACGCGCGCGCCCCGCTCAGCCGGTCGATGTCCGACGTCGTCAGGTGCGTGGCGTGCACGGCGACCAGGCGTTCGGTCAGCACCCCGCGGTCGTCCAGGAGCTCGGTGGGCGTGCGGCCGTAGGCGGCCTGGCACTGCTCGTTCTCGGCCCGCTGCTCCGACAGGTGGACGTGCACGACCCGCGTGCTGTCCACAAGCGACAGTTGATCGGCCGGGACCGCGCGCACCGAATGGATCGCCGCACCCACGCGGAACAGCTCGTCTTCCTTGAGCGCGGCCACCCGCGAAGCCCACGCCGACGCCGAGCCGTCGGAGAAGCGCCGCTGCACCTCGTCCGGTTCGACGCCGATGCCGCCGGCCAGGTAGCACGTGTCCAGCAGCGTCAGCCGGATCCCGGCGTCGGCCGCGGCCTGCCGCAGCGCCTCGCCCATCGCGTTCGGGTCGGCGTACGGCTTCCCGCCGGGCGCGTGGTGCAGGTAGTGGAACTCGCCGACGCTCGTGTACCCGCCGAGCACCATCTCCGCGTAGACGCCGCGGGCCAGCCGGTAGTACGTGTCGGGGTCGAGCCGCGCGGCCAGGGCGTACATCCGCTCGCGCCACGTCCAGAACGTGCCGCGCTCGTGGTGCGTCCGGCCCCGCAGCGCCCGGTGGAAGGCGTGCGAGTGCCCGTTCGCGAAACCCGGCAGCGTCAGCCCGCCGAGCACCGTCCCGGACCGCGGCGAGCCGGGTGCCACGCCGGTGATCCGGCCGCCGGCGACGTCGATGCGCACCGCCGACGCGATCCCGCCGGGCAGCCAGGCCTGCTCGCACCAGAAAACTGTCGGTGCCGCGCGAGAGGCTGGAAACGGGGGGCGCCCCCGCGGGCCGGAGGTCGGGTTGCGGGTCACTGCGCGAGCCGTTCCAGGGCCGTGGCCAGCGCCGCCGCGCCGGCTTCGACGTCGCCGGCCTCGGCGAACTCCTCCTGCGAGTGGCTGATGCCGGTCGGGTTGCGCACGTAGAGCATCCCGGCCGGGGCGAACCCGGCGAGGATGGCCGCGTCGTGGCCGGCGCCGGTCGGCAGCTCCGGCGGTCCGCCGAGCCACGCGCCGAGGTCGCGCCGGAGGCCGTCGTCGAACACCACGTCGTCCGAATAGGACTCGCGGGTCACCGCGACCCGGCAGCCCTCCGCCGCGGCCGCCTCCGCAGCCGCCCGGCTGATCTCGGCGACCAGCCCCGGCGTGCCCTCGCCCGGCACCCGCGCGTCCAGCCACAGGTCCACTGTGGACGCGATGACGTTGGTCCCGCCGGGGGTCGGCACGAGCCGGCCGACGGTCGCCCGCGCGTCCGGCACCTTCGCGGCCAGCCGCCGGACGGCCGTCACCGTCGCGGCGGCGGGCAGCATCGGGTCGGCGCGGTCGGCGAGCAACGTCGCCCCGGCGTGATTCCCCTGCCCCGCGAAGGAAAACCGCCACCGCCCGTGCGCGATCACCGTGCTGCCGACGGCGACCGGCGCGCCGAGGTCGATCAGCCCGCGGCCCTGCTCGACGTGCAGTTCGAGGAAGTGCCCGATCCGGTCGAGCCGCTCGGCGTCCGGGCCCATCCGCGCCGGGTCGACACCCGCCTTCGCGGCCGCCTCGGCGAACGTCACGCCGTCGGCGTCCCGCAGACCGCGCGCCTTGTCGGCGTCGATCGTGCCGGTGAGCAGCCGCGAACCCAGGCACGGGACGCCGAAGCGGCCACCTTCCTCCTCGGCGAACACCACGACGGCGAGCGGCCTGCGCGGCCGGAAACCCTTGTCCTGCAACTGCGAGACGGCAGCCAGCGCGCTGACCACGCCGAGCGGGCCGTCGAACGCGCCGCCGCCCGGCACCGAGTCGAGGTGGCTGCCGGTCACCACGGCGTTGCGGCCCGGCGGCCCCCACCACGCCCAGATGTTGCCGTTGCGGTCGGTCTCGACGTCCAGCCCGAGCCCCAGCGCGCGCTCGACGAACCACTCGCGCAGGTCGTGCTCGGGCGCGTCGAAGGCGTGCCGCGAGTAGCCGCCGCGCTTCGGATCGCGCCCGACGTCGTCGATCTCGGCCAGCAGGCCCGAAGCCGTCACGCCTGTTCCCGCATCGGGACGCGCACACCCCGCTCGCCGGCGACCTCGGCCGCGCGGTCGTACCCGGCGTCGACGTGCCGGATGACGCCCATGCCGGGGTCGTTGGTGAGCACGCGCTCCAGCTTCTGCGCGGCCAGCGGCGTCCCGTCGGCGACGCTGACCTGGCCGGCGTGGATGGACCGGCCCATGCCGACGCCACCGCCGTGGTGGATCGACACCCAGCTGGCGCCGGACGACGTGTTGACCAGGGCGTTGAGCAGCGGCCAGTCCGCGATCGCGTCGGAGCCGTCGGCCATCCCCTCGGTCTCGCGGTACGGCGAGGCGACGCTGCCGGAGTCGAGGTGGTCGCGGCCGATGACGACCGGCGCCTTCAGCTCCCCGCTGGCCACCATCTCGTTGAACCGCAGGCCGGCCAGGTGCCGCTCGCCGTAGCCGAGCCAGCAGATCCGGGCCGGAAGTCCCTGGAAAGCAACGCGTTCGCCGGCGAGGCGGATCCAGCGGGCGAGGGATTCGTTCTCCGGGAACAGTTCCAGCATCGCGCGGTCGGTCGCGGCGATGTCCTCGGGGTCGCCCGACAGCGCGGCCCAGCGGAACGGGCCGTTGCCCTCGCAGAACAGCGGGCGGATGTAGGCGGGCACGAAGCCGGGGAAGTCGAACGCGCGCTCGCAGCCGCCGAGCTTGGCCTCGCCGCGCAGGGAGTTGCCGTAGTCGAAGACCTCGGCGCCGCGGTCGAGGAAGCCGAGCATGGCTTCGACGTGGTCGGCCATCGACTCGCGCGAGCGGTCGGTGAACTCGTCGGGCTTCTTGGCCGCGTAGTCGTGCCAGTCGTCGACGCCGACGCCCTTGGGCAGGTAGGACAGCGGGTCGTGCGCGGACGTCTGGTCGGTGACGATGTCGACCTCGACGTTCCGGCGCAGCAGCTCCGGCAGCACCTCGGCCGCGTTGCCCACGACACCGACGGACAACGCTTTGCCTTCCTTTTTCGCCTTGGTGACGCGGGCGATCGCGTCGTCGAGGTCGTCGGCCACCTCGTCCAGGTAGCGCGTCTCGACACGGCGGTGCGCGCGCTGGGGGTCGCACTCGATGACCAGCGCGACACCGTCGTTCATGGTCACGGCGAGGGGCTGCGCGCCACCCATGCCGCCGAGGCCGGCGGTGACGGTCAGGGTTCCACGAAGCGAGCCGCCGAACTTCTTCTTCGCGACGGCGGCGAACGTCTCGTACGTGCCCTGGAGGATGCCCTGGGTGCCGATGTAGATCCACGAGCCCGCGGTCATCTGCCCGTACATCGTCAGGCCCTGCTGCTCGAGGCGGCGGAACTCCGGCCAGGTCGCCCAGTCGCCGACCAGGTTCGAGTTCGCGATGAGCACCCGCGGCGCCCACTCGTGCGTGCGGAACACGCCGACCGGCTTGCCCGACTGGACCAGCAGCGTCTCGTCGACGTCCAAAGTGGTCAGTTCGCGGGTGATCGCGTCGAAGCTGGCCCAGTTGCGGGCGGCCTTGCCGGTGCCGCCGTAGACGACCAGGTCGTCGGGGCGCTCGGCGACGTCGGGGTCGAGGTTGTTGTGGAACATCCGCAGCGCGGCTTCGGTCTGCCACGACTTGGCGGTGAGCTGGGTGCCGCGGGCGGCACGGACGACGCGGGACATCAGACCTCCAGACGGGCGGCGTCGAGGACGGCGCCGGAGCGGACGAGTTCTTCGGCGGCCGCGATTTCGGGCGCCAGGTGCCGGTCGGGGCCGGGGCCCGCGACCTTCGTGCGGAGCAGGTCGCGCACCGCGCCGGTGACCGGCGACGGCTCCAGCGGCGCGCGGAAGTCCAGCGCCCGGGCCGCCGTCAGCAGCTCGATGGCGAGGACGGTGGTCAGCCCGTCGACGGCTTTGCGCAGCTTCCGCGCGGCCGACCAGCCCATGGAGACGTGGTCCTCCTGCATGGCGCTGCTCGGGATGGAGTCGACCGACGCCGGGACGGCGAGCCGCTTGAGCTCGCTGACCACGGCGGCCTGGGTGTACTGGGCGATCATGTGGCCGGAGTCGACGCCGGGGTCGTCGGCCAGGAACGGCGGCAGGCCGTGCGAGCGCGCCTTGTCGAGCATCCGGTCGGTGCGGCGCTCGGCGATGCTGGCGACGTCGGCGATCGGGATGGCCAGGAAGTCGAGCACGTAGGCGACGGGCGCGCCGTGGAAGTTGCCGTTGGACTCGACTCGGCCGTCGGCGAGAACGACCGGGTTGTCCACAGCGGACATCAGCTCGCGCTCGCCGACGAGCTCGGCGTGGGTCAGGCTGTCGCGCGCGGCGCCGTGGACCTGCGGGGCGCAGCGCAGCGAGTAGGCGTCCTGGACGCGGTTGCAGTCGGGGCCGCGGTGGCTTTCGACGATCTTCGAGCCCTGCAGCGCCTGCCACATCCGGGCCGCGGACTTCGCCTGCCCGGGGTGCGGGCGCAGGGCCTGGAGGTCGGCGGCGAACGCGCGGTCGGTGCCGAGCAGGGCCTCGACGCTCATCGCGGCGGTGACGTCGGCGATGTCGAAGAGCTTGTGCAGGTCGGCGGCGGCGAGCAGGAGTATGCCGAGCATGCCGTCGGTGCCGTTGGTGAGCGCCAGGCCCTCCTTCTCGGCGAGGACGACCGGCTCGATCCCGGCGTGCTTCAGCGCTTCTTTTGCCTTCATGACTTCGCCGCGGTAGGTCACTTCGCCTTCGCCCATCAGCGCGAGCGCGACGGCGGCGAGAGGCGCGAGGTCGCCGGAGCAGCCGAGCGAGCCGTACTCGTGAACGATCGGCGTGATGTCGGCGTTGAGCAGGGCTGCAAGCGTTTGCGCAGTGCCCGGGCGGACGCCGGTGTAGCCGCTAGCGAGGGTGCGCAGCCGCAGCAGCATCAACGCGCGGACGACCTCGGGCTCGACGGCGGGCCCGGCGCCGGCGGCGTGCGAGCGGATCAGGCTCCGCTGCAGCGCGGTCCGGCTCTCGAACGGGATGTGCCGGGTGGCCAGCGCCCCGAAGCCGGTCGAGACGCCGTAGGTGGGCGTGACGGCGTGGGCGAGGTTCTCGATGTGCTGGCGCGTCGCGGCGAGGTTCTTCTCGGCGGCGTCCGTGAGCCCGACGGGCGCGTGGCCCCGGACGACGTCGACGACCTGGGCGGCGGTCAGGGGCTCCGGGCCCAGGAGCACTTTTTCCGGCATGGCCTCATTGGACCTCGTCCTTCCCGCTGGTGGGATGCCTCAACGGGTGGTTCTGTCTGGTATCCCAGACGTAAGCTCGGCGCATGGGCGAGAGCAGTGAGGTCCCCGCGCTGCGCCGCGGGCTGGCGGTGCTGAGCCTGCTGGCGACCCGCCCGGGCCCGGTCACCGCGGCGGCCATCGCCCGCGAGGCGGGGCTCCCCCGGTCGACGACGTACCACCTGCTCAACGAGCTGGAAGCGGCCGGTTTCGTCGTGCACCTGCCCGCGGAACGCCGGTACGGCCTGGGCATCGCCGCCTTCGAACTCGGCTCGGCCTACCTGCGCCACGACCCGCTGGAGCGCCTGGCCGGGCCGTTGCTGCGCAAGCTCGTCGACCGCGTCGGCCACACCGCTCACCTGGGCGTGCTGCACGGCAACGAGTCGCTGTACCTGATCAAGGAACGCCCGGCCCGGCCGGAGACGCTGGTGACCGAGGTCGGCGTCCGCCTGCCGGCCCAGCTGACCGCGTCCGGCCGGGCGATCCTGCGGCACCTGCCGGCCCCGCACGTCCGGGCGTTGTTCCCCGCGGCCTCGGCGTTCGTCCTCCGCACCGGCCGCGGCCCGCGCACACTGGCCGAACTGCGCCGGACGCTCACCGCGGAACGCCGCCTCGGCTGGTCGGTCGAGGACGGCCACGTCACCGACGGCTTCGCCTCGGTCGCCTGCCCGGTCTTCGACCACGGCGCCCGCCCGCTGGCCGCGATCAGCGTCACCTTGCGCCACCACTGCGCGACGGAGCCGTGCTCGGAGAGGTGGCCGGACCTCGCGGCGGAAGTGGCGGCAACGGCGACCGAGCTGACCACCCGGATCGGCGGCCACCCGGCCTGACCGCCGTCGCGGGCCGTCCGGGCGCCGGGGCTGGTGCGAACGGGGCAACTGTCACCGAACGGCTCGATTCCACTCCGGTGGGTGATTACCTTGACTGAACAGCGGGTTCGAGGGGCACCGATGGATGACGCACGCGTGAAGAAGGTCGGTTTCGGTGCGGTGCTCGCCGTCGCCGAATTCCGGGCGATGTGGACCGCCGAACTGCTTTCGATCTGCGGCGACCAGCTCGCCCGCGTCGCGCTCGCCGTGCTCGTCTACCAGCGCACGTCCTCGGCCGCGCTGACCGGCCTCACCTACGCCCTGACGTACGTGCCGTCCCTGCTCGGCGGCATCCTGCTGGCCGGCGCGGGCGACCGGTGGCCGCGCCGCGACGTGATGGTCGTGACCGATCTGGCGCGGGCCGCGCTGGTCGGGGTGATCGCGATCCCCGGCGTCCCGCTGTGGGTCCTGTGCGTCTTGGTCGCCGTGATGACGGCGCTCGGCGGGCCGTTCAAGGCGGCGCAACAGGCGCTGCTGCCGTCGGTCCTCGAAGGCGAGCGGTACCTCGTCGGGATGGCCCTGCGGAACGTGACGATGCAGGCCGCGCAGCTGGCCGGGTTCGCCGGCGGCGGGGTGCTGATCGCCGCGCTCACCCCGTCCGCGGCGCTGGGCCTGGACGCGGCGACCTTCCTGCTGTCGGCCTTGTTCCTGGTCACCGGCGTCCGCCGGCGGGCGGCGATCGCGCAGGCGGTCCGGCCCGCCTGGCTGGCCACGACCGGCGCGGGCATCCGGCTGATCTGGCGCGACCCGGCGCTGCGGACGCTGGTGGCGCTCAACTGGCTGGCCGGGTTCTACGTCGTGCCGGAGGCGCTGGCCGCGCCGTACGCGGCGGGCATCGGCGCGGGCGCGACGCTGGTGGGGCTGCTGATGGCGGCGGACCCGGCGGGCAGCGTGCTCGGCGGCTTCGTGTTCGGCAAGTGGATCCCGGAGCGCGTGCAACTGCGCGTCCTGGCCTGGCTCGGGATCGCGGCGGGCCTGCCGCTGGTGGTGTTCGTCTGCCGTCCGGGCCTGGTGCCGTCGGTGGTGCTGCTGGCGGCGTCCGGCCTGCTGGCGACGGGCTACAACATCACCGGCACGGTGACGTTCATGCGGCGGGTGCCGGACGAGCACCGCGCGCAGTGCGCCGGCGTGAACTCGGCCGGCCTGATCACGGTGCAGGGCGTCGGCGCGGCCGCGGCGGGCGCGCTGGCCGACGTGCTGGGCCCGGCGCACACCATCG
>NZ_JBSGJD010000343.1:0-8049 GCF_053605405.1 Amycolatopsis sp. NPDC003861 | reverse complement strand
GGCGGGTTAGAACCCGCCTTACCACTCACGACCGGCCGGGGTCACCAGGCGACCGGGAGCTCCACCAGGCCCGTGAAGGACTCCCCGGGGTTGACCGGGATCTCGTCCGCCGCCACCGCGAGGCGCAGGTTCGGCAGGCGCTTCAGCAGCGTGCCGAAGGCGATCTCCATGATCGCGCGCGCCAGGTCCAGGCCCACGCACTCGTGGGGGCCCGAGCCGTAGCCGAGGTGGTCGCCGGTGTCGGAGCGGTGCCAGTCCAGGACTTCCGGCTGCCCGTAGTGCTCCCCGTCCCGGTTGATCAGCGAGAGCACGAAGAACACGCCGTCGCCCTCGGCGATGGTGGTTCCGTCGACGTCGATGTCGGCCGCCGCCACCCGCTGGATGCCGTCGGTGACCGCCGCGACCCGGCTCAGCTCGTCGACGGCCGCGGGCAGCAGCGCCGGGTCGGCGCGCAGCTCGGCGAGCCGCTCGGGGTGCTGGAGCAGCGCGCTGGCGCCGATCGCGATCGAGCTCGACGTCGTGTGGTGGCCGCTCACCAGCATGATGAGCAGCAGCTGGAGCACCTCCGCGGCACCGTCGTCCCCGACGACGGTGAGGTAGGTGTCGAGGAGGCTGTCAGCTGGGTGCTGCCCGGCCAGCTTGGCGACGTAGGCCACGAGCTCGTCGTAGGCCGTCACCGCGGCCGGTCCGAACAGCTGGCCGGTCTGCTGCTTGAAGTACTCCTGGTCTTCGCGCGGAATGCCCAGCGCCTCGTACAGCGAGAACAGCGCGGCGGGCGAGGCGAAGGCCGACACGAGGTCGGCGGGCGCACCGTGGGCGACCATCTCGTCCACCTGCCGGTCGGCGACCGCCTGGAGCTTCGGCCGCAGGGCGTCGATCAGCCCGGGCGTGAACCCCGCCTCGGCGATTTCCCGCCGGGTGCGGTGTTCCGGATCGTCGACCCCGACGAGCGCGGTGAGCCGGCCGATGACCTTCTTCTGGTCCGCGCCGAAGTTCCGCGCCGCGGCGGCGGCCGCGTTGGCCACCGGCCACGCGGGATCGCTGTGGTCACTGGAAATCCGCGGATCGGCGAGCAGCCGCCGGGCCAGCGCGTACCCGGTGACGGCCCAGGCTTCCCGGCCGTCGTAGAGGCTGATCCGCGAGAGCGGCCGCCGGTCGGCCAGCAGCCGGTAGCCCGGCGCCGGCCGGTAGGGGCAGGTCCGGTTCTGGGGAAAGGCAACGGGTTCGGTCATCAGGCTCTCCTCGGGGAAGGAGCCGCGTCACCGAAACCGGCTCCGCCGGACAACGGTAGGAACGCGCGCCCGGCCGAGGATCCCCCATCCTGATAGGACTTTCGCGCAGGGCCACGGCGGATTGGTTTCGTGGCAGGGGTTACGCACCGCAGACGGCCCGGCCGGGCAGGTCGGCGACAAGGACCGGCAGCGCCCCGAACAGGAGGGCCTCTTCAGTCCGGCCGGCCGGACTGAAGAGGCCACTCGACTGAGCCGTCGACGGGGGAGATCGGCGGCTCAGGCTTCGACGGCCACGCCGGGGGCGGGCTCGGACGCCGGCGCGGGCTTGGGGCGGCCCGGCAGGAACAGGCACAGCGGCACCGCCAGCGCGGTGAAGCCGATCGACCACCAGAACGTGGTGCCGTAGGCGTGGATGAGCGCGTCCGGCGTCTTCGCGCCGGCCGAAGCGTGCTGGAGGATCATCGCCAGGACCGCGATCCCCAGCGAGCCGCCGATCTGCTGGATGATGAGCACCAGGATCGTGGCGTTCGGGATCTGGGCGTGGTCGAGCCCGATGTAGGCGGAGCTGGCGAGCGGGATCGTCGCGACCCCCATGCCGAGGCCGCGCACCAGCAGCAGCGCCATCAGCAGCACGTCCGGGGTGCCGGCGGTGACGAACGCGAACGGCACGGTGGTCAGCACCACGGCACCGAACCCGACCAGCGCCACCGTGCGGGGGCCGATCTTGTCGGTGTAGCGGCCGGCGACCCACCGGGACAGCAGCGTGCCGACGCCCTGCGGGATGAGCAGCAGCCCCGCGCCGAGCGCGTCCACGCCCCGGGCCTGCTGCCAGAACAGCGGGAGCAGCAGCATCGCGCCGTACAGCGTCGCGCCGCTGAGGAAGTACAGCACCGACGACGACGCCACCGACCGGTGGCCGAAGAGCCGGACGTTCACCAGCGCCCCGGCGCCCCGCGGGAGGGCCCAGACGACGAACCCGGCGATCAGCGCGAGGCCGATCAGGAGCGGGACCAGCACGTCGGGGCTGCCGAAGCCGGCGCCGGTCCGGGACAGGCCGAAGACGACGGCGACCGCACCCGGCGACAGGAGGAGCAGGCCGACGACGTCGAGGCGGCCGCGGTCGCCGCCGGCGGGGCGGTCGGCGGGGAGGTTCCGGTACGCGAGCCAGAGGCCGGCGACGCAGAACGGGATGTTGACCAGGAACAGCAGCCGCCAGTCGCCGGTGGCCAGCAAGAGGCCGCCCAGCACCGGGCCGAGGATCGGACCGAGCGCGATGGGCAGCGAGATGGTCGCCATCACGCGGCCGGTGTTGCGGCCCCGGGCGGCCTGCATGATCAGGGTCATCATCAGCGGCATCATCAGGCCGCCGCTGATGCCCTGGACGGCCCGGAACACGATGAGGCTGGTGGCGTCCCACGCCACCGAGCACAGCACCGAACCGATCAGGAAGAGCGCGAGCGCGCCGAGCCACAGCCGCTTCCCGCCGAGCGCCGACTGGGCCCACCGGACGATCGGGATCGTGGCGAACATGGCCAGCAGGTAGCCGGTGCTGACCCACTGGATCGTGGCGATCGGCGCGTGCAGCTCGCCGGCCAGGTCGTTGATGGCGACGCTGACGATCGTGGTGTCGAACATCGCCGCCAGCGCCCCGACGATGATCGTGAACGCCAGCCGCCACACCGCGGGATCGACGCGGTCGGCCGGCGTGGACTCGCTGGAGGAAGACACGGACACTCCTAAGATACGTCTGTGTTTCTTATTTGGTCATCGTAAGCTGGCGTGAATAAGATGCGCAAGTGTTTCTTGAGGGAGGCCGGCATGGGTGAGCGGCGACGGGGCGCGGTCCTGGAGCAGGCGCTGCTGGACGCGTCCTGGCAGGAGCTCGAAGAGGGCGGCTACGCGCGCTTCACCATGGACGCCGTCGCCGCGCGCGCCGGGACCAGCCGCCCGGTGCTGTACCGCCGCTGGAGCGACCGGTCCGAGCTGCTGCGCGCGACGATCGTCCACGCCCTGCAGCGCAACCGCGTCCGCGCGCCCGAGGACACCGGCTCCCTGCGCGGCGACCTGCTGGCCCTGATGTCGGAGATCAGCCGGACCCGGGCCGAGTTCGTCACCATGATGAGCGTCCACCTGGCCGGGTACTTCGAAGAAACCGGCACCGACCCCACGGCCCTGCGCGAGGTCATCGGGCACGACCAGCCGCACGCGCTGGACGTCGTGTACGAGCGTGCCGCGGCCCGGGGCGAAGTCGACCTCGCCCGGCTCTCCGCCCGGGTCAAGGCCCTGCCGTTCACCCTGCTGCAACTGGAACTGCTCACCACGCTCAAGACCGTGCCCGTCGCGGCCCTCGAAGAAATCCTCGACACGATCGTGCTGCCGCTGCTGGGGACGGACTGACGGCCGTGCGCACCGATTCCACCAGGACTGAGGATGTCCCGGCCCCGAGTGGGCGGGCAGGCTGGGGTGCCGTCACCGGCCGGTCGCGTCCCGCGGCCACCACCGAAGGGAACGTCATGGTCGCTGTTGCCGACACCTGGGGAGCCCCGCAGTCGCTGTTCTGGCTGCACGGGCAAACGCCGGCCGAACCGGTCACCTTCGACCCGGCCACCAAGGTGTGGAACGTCTACGGCCACGCCGACGCGCTGCGCATCCTCAACGAGCCGGCCACCTTCTCCTCCGCGGTGCAGCGCAAGATCCCGATCGACGACCGGGTCAACGAGGGCAACCTGCTGCGCATGGACGGCGTGCCGCACGCCAAGCTCCGCAAGATCGTGAGCCGCGTCTTCACTCCGAAGGTGGTGGCGGGCCTCGAACCGAGGATCACGGAGCTGACGAAGGAACTGCTCGCCGACGTCGGCGAGCGCGACCGGTTCGAGCTGGTCGAGCAGCTGGCCTACCCGCTGCCGGTCATCGTCATCGCCGAGCTGCTCGGCGTGCCCGCCGAGGACCACCCGCTGTTCAAGCAGTGGGTGGACATGATGTTCCGCGGCCGCGAAGAGATCTTCATCGAGGCGGACGGCGACGAGAAGGTCGTCATGGACGGCGCCGAGGAAGTCCTGCGCTACATCGCCGAGCACGTCGCGCAGCGCCGCTCGAACCCCGGCGCCGACCTGCTCTCCAAGCTCGTCGAAGCCGAGGTCGACGGGGAACGCCTCAGCGACGCCGAAGTCGTGAACTTCGGCTTCGTGCTGCTGCTCACCGGGCACATCACCACGACCATGCTGCTGGGCAACGCGGTGCTGTGCCTGGACACCTACCCGGAGTGGCAGGACCGGGTGCGTGCCGACCGGTCGCTGGTGCCGCCGGTGATCGAGGAGTCCCTGCGGCTGCTCCCGCCGTTCGCCGCCGTTTCCCGGCTCACCAACGAAGAAGTCGAGCTGAGCGGGCAGCGGATCCCGGCCGACGAGCTGCTGATGGTGTGGCTCGCCGCGGCCAACCGGGACGCGACCGCGTTCCCCGGCCCGGACACCTTCGACCCGTCCCGCGACCCCAACAACCACCTGTCCTTCGGACGCGGGGTCCACTTCTGCATGGGTGCGCCGCTGGCCCGGCTCGAAGGCCGCGTCGCGCTGAACACCCTGCTGGACCGGTTCCCGCGGCTGAGCACCGACCCGCAGGACCGTCCGGTGTTCAAGACCATCCCGATCATGACCGGCATCGACAAACTCCCGCTGCGCACCGGTTTCACCGGCTGAGCGCGACCCGCCCGAAGAACTTCTGCTGAGGAGCACAGGTGACGACGAATCCGGCGCCGTTCAAGGTCGGCGAGGCCTACGACAGTTTCGCGGAGCTGCTCGACCGGCTCTGGGGTGACAACCTGCACCACGGGTACTGGGACGACGCCGACGGCGGCATGACGCTCGAGGACGCCACCACCCGGCTGACCGACAAGCTGGCCGGGCTGCTGACCATCGAGCCGGGCGACCGGCTGCTCGACATCGGTTGCGGCATCGGCGAACCCGCCATCCGGCTGGCCGCCGCGCACGACATCACCGGGGTCGGGATCTCGATCGCGGCGGGGCAGATCGAGCGGGCGAACGCGCGCGCGGCCGCCGCCGGGCTGGCCGGGCGGCTGTCGTTCGAGCTCGCCGACGCGATGCAGCTGCCGTTCCCGGACGAGTCGTTCGACGTCGTCTGGGCGCTGGAATCGCTGCACCACATGCCGGACCGGTGGCACGTGGTCGAGCAGGCGGCCCGGGTGCTGCGGCCGGGCGGCCGGATCGCGATCGGCGACTTCATCCTGCGCGGCGGCGGGAAGACGCCCGACGCGTCCAGTGTGGACCTGGTCGAGATGGGCGCGCTGAAGCTCGTCGACGTCGACGAGTACCGCTCCCGGCTCGAGGCGGCCGGGCTGGTGCCCGAGCGGGTCGAGGACGTCAGCGACCGCACCCGGCCGTCGTGGGACAAGGCGGCGGAGCGGTTCGAAGCGCTGCGGGAGCCGGCGCTGCAGCACATCGGGTTGCAGCAGTTCGAAACCACGCTCTCGCGGTTCCGCCAGTTCGCCGACGAACCGGCGGTGGGGTACGTCCTGCTGACCGCGCGCAAAGCATGAGCTTCCCGTTTTCCACCCGGAAGAAAATCGCAACAAGGCAGGAGACGCCAAGAACATGAATGCAGGAAGAGTCGGTCGGACCACACGTGGATCCCTCCGTGCGGTCGGGCTGCCGGCGGTGCTGTTCGCCGCCCTCGTCACCGCGGGTTGCGGTGCCGGCAGCGCGTCCGGCGCGGACGCCCCCAAGACCGACGACCGAGGTGAGATCACCCAGCAGATCTACCGGTTCTACGCCGACATGGAAGAGCGGCAGTTCGACAAGCTGAACACGGTGCTCGCCGACGGCGTCGTCGTGAAGACCCCCTTCGGCACCACCACCGGGCGCGACAAGGTCATCGCCCAGACGGCGGAGGCGGCCAAGCAGGAGGATCGCGCCCAGCACGTCGTCACCAACGTCCTGGTGGACGTGACCGGCGACAAGGCCACCGTGCGCGCGTTCGTGGACCAGCTCATCGGCAGCAGCAAGACGCCGCAGGGCAAGATGGGTCCCCAGCCCACGACGACGGTCAGTTCCGTGATGCGCTACGAAGCCACCAAGACGCCGGACGGCTGGCGCCTGTCCCACATCGAGGGCGACGTCCTGTGGGCCGCGCAGGCTGCCGCCGGGCAGTGAAACCGCGGTTCTGAACAGCCGGTGGGGTGAACCACCGACTGGGGGCCCGAACTTCCGACCGGCCGCGGATCGTGTCTCGCGAGAGGCGCGGTCCGCGGCCGGTTCGTTTCCGAAAAGGACACTCCGGACATCGCACGCAAAACCTCCCCGGTGATCGCGAATTCCGGCCTCTACCAGGCCAAAGGTGGGCCGAACTACCCACGTGAGTAATGGTTCCGGCGCTCCGGCTGGGCGAATCTTGGCTGAATTCACCTGATCGCCCCTCGGGAGGGGATACATGGATACCAGCAGCGAGACCTGCCCCGTGGACACCGGCAGCACCGGGACCTGCCCCCTCGACATGAACGATCCGGAGCTGCTCCGCGACCCGTTCGGGGGCTACTCGCGGCTGCGCGAGGAAGGCCGCGTCGTGCGGGCCCTGTGGCCCGGCTCGACCACCCCGCTGTGGCTGTTCACCCGCTACGACGACGTCAAGGAAATGCTGGCGGACAAGCGGTTCGCGAACAACCCCGGCAGCGTGCCCGGTGCGGACGTCGAGAAGGTCCACCAAGAACTGGTCGAGGCGCTCGGGCTCGAAGAGAAGTACATCAAAATCTTCACCAGCAGCCTGCTCGACGCCGACGGCGAGGACCACGTCCGGTTGCGCCGGCTGGTCTCGCGGGCCTTCACCGCGCGGCGCGTCAACGACCTGCGCCCCCGGGTGGAGGAGATCACCGCGCGCCTGCTGGACGACCTGGAGCGGCAGGCGGCCGTGGACGACGAGGACGGCATCGGCGTCGTCGACCTCCTCGAATACTTCACTTACAAGCTGCCGATCAACGTCATCTGCCAGCTGATCGGCATCCCCGAGCGCTACTGGCCCCAGTGGCGGCAGTGGGGCAAGGACGCGTTCTCGCTCGTCCCCGGCGCGCAGAACGAGCCGATGCGCGGCATGGTCGACCAGATCACCGAACTGGTCGCGCTGCGCCGCGCCGAGCCCGCCGACGACCTGCTGACCGGGCTGATCAACGCGCACGACGACGACGGCGACGGGCTCACCGAGACCGAGCTGATCACCATGGTGCTGACGCTGGTCCTGGCCGGCACCGAGAACACCGCGCAGACGATCGGCAACGGCATGATCGCCCTGCTCACCCACCCCGACCAGCTGGCCGCCCTGCGCGCCGAACCCGAGCTCATGCCGGGGGCGGTGCACGAGCTGCTGCGCTGGTGCGGCGCGTTGCACAGCACGCAGTTCCGGCACGCGGTCGAGGACGTCGAGATCGCCGGCGCGAAGATCAAGCAGGGCGAGAAGACGATGGGCATGCTCGTGGCGGCCAACTACGACCCGCGCCACTTCGAGGACCCGATGCGGCTCGACATCCGCCGCCAGACCGACGGCCAGCGCGAACTCCACGTCGGCTTCGGCGCCGGCCTGCACTACTGCCTGGGCGCGCACCTGGCCAAGCAGGAGTTCGAGGTCGCCTTCACCGGCCTGATCAACCGCTTCCCCGACATGGAGCTGACCGGCCCGCCGGAGAACCTCGACCGTGGCAACATGCCGGGCTCGTGGCGGCTCAAGCGCCTGCCGGTCCGCCTGAAGGGCACGCCCCAGGCCTAGCAAGGTCTGCCGCGGCTTGTCGTGAGTGGTAATTCGGGTTAGAACCCTGATT
>NZ_JBSGJD010000342.1:0-8203 GCF_053605405.1 Amycolatopsis sp. NPDC003861 | reverse complement strand
GAGTTACGGCCCCAATCACGCGAGTTCCGTCTCAGATCACGTGAGTTACGGCTTGGCTCACGCGAGTTCCGGGTTCAAGGACTCCGAATCCGGGGCCTGGGCCGGGGTTCGCTTGGCTTCGCGGCGGGCGCGTCGGCGTTCCTTGCGGGTCTCGACCATCGTGTAGAGGGTCGGGACCAGGACCAGCGTGAGCAGGGTGGAACTGACCAGGCCGCCGATCACCACGATCGCCAGGGGCTGGCCGATGAACCCGCCCTGGCCGGTGATGCCCAGCGCCATGGGAACCAGGGCGAAGATCGTCGCCGCCGCCGTCATCAGGATCGGGCGCAGCCGGCGACGGCCGCCTTCGGTGACCGCGTCCGCGACGCTCATCCCCTCCGCCCGGTACTGGTTGATCAGGTCGATCAGCACGATCGCGTTGGTGACGACGATGCCGACCAGCATCAGCATCCCGATCAGGGCCGGCAGGCCGAGCGCGGTACCCGTGGCCAGCAGCAGCCCGATCGCGCCGGTCGCCGCGAACGGGATCGACACGAGCAGGATCAGCGGCTGGATCAGGCTCCGGAACGTCGCCACCATGATCAGGAACACGATCGCGATGGCCGCCAGCAGGGCCAGGAACAGGTTCGAGAACGCCTCCTGCTGGTCCTGGCTGACGCCGCCGAGCGAGTACGCCGCCCCGCCGGTGAAGGTCAGACCGTCCAGCTTGGACTTGATGTCCGCCGTCGTCTTCGTCAGGTCGTCACCGGTGTTCTTCGCGGTCACCGTGGTGCTCAGGTCGCCGCCGGTGCGGTGCACCGACGCCGGGCCGTCCACTGTGGACACGCGAGCCACCTCGTCCAGCCGGACGACGCCGCCCGGGCCCGGGATCGGCAGCCCGCGCACCTGGTCGACCGTCACCGGAGCCGTGCCGGCGCGCAGCACGATGTCCGTGCGCTGCCCGCCGACCGGCAGCTGCGTCACCGTGCGCCCGGCGATCGCCTGGTTGGCGATCTGCCCGATGGTGCTCGCCGACAGCCCGCGCGCGGCGGCCGCGGCGTCGTCCACCTCGACCTGCACCCGCGGCGAACCGACGCTCAGGTCGCTCGACACCTCGCTCAGCCCGGACACCCCGCGCAGCGCCTGCACCACCTGGTCGGACGCCGGCTTCAGCGCGGCCTCCGACGGCGCGGTCACCGTCACCGAGACCTGGTCGGAGTTGAACCCGGACGCGTCCGCGCCGATCTTGATCTCGCCCAGCTCGGGCCGCGACGTCAGGTTCGACCGCAGCCGGTCCGACAGCGCGTCGAGGTCGGTGTCCTTGGCCACGGTGACCGAGATGCTCGTGTTGGTCCCGCCGCCGAAGCCGAACGCCCCGCCGCCGCCGATGCTGACCTGGTAGGTCTGCACCGCGGGCTCGGCCGCGAGGGCCTGCTCGACGGCCGTGGCCGCCTTCTCCTTCGCCTCGACGCTGGTGCCGGCGGGCAGCTTCTGCGTCATGTTCAGCGTGGTGCCGCCGGACTGGTCGAGGAAGTTCGTGTTCAGCCGCGTCGCGAGCCCCACCGTGCCCGCGAAGATCAGCAGGGCCAGCAGCACGACGGTCAGCCGCCGCCGGGTCGCGAACCGGATCACCGGCAGGTACGCGCGCTGCAGGATGCTGCGGCGCTCCTTCTCGACGGCGGCTTCGCGAGCGCGTTCGGCCTCGAGAGCGTCCGCCGGGACCGCGGGCCGCTTCAGGAACCAGTACGCCAGCACGGGAACCACGGTCAGCGAGACGAGCAGCGACGCCAGCAGCGCCACCGTCACGGTGATCGCGAAGGGCGAGAAGAGCTCGCCGACGAACCCGCCGACGAACGCGATCGGCAGGAACACCGCGACCGTCGTCAGCGTGGACGACGTCACCGCGCCGGCCACCTCGCGGACGCCGTCGAGCACCGCGCGGTCCTTCTCCTCGCCGTAGGCCAGGTGCCGTTTGATGTTCTCCAGCACGACGATCGAGTCGTCGACCACCCGGCCGATCGCGATGGTCAGCGCGCCGAGGGTGAGCAGGTTGAGCGACAGGTCGCCGGTCCACAGCGCCAGCAGCGCGACGACCACCGACAGTGGGATCGACACCGCGGTCACCAGCGTCGAGCGCACCGACAGCAGGAACAGCAGGATGACGACGACCGCGAAGGCCAGGCCCAGCAGGCCTTCGGTGGTCAGGCCGCTGATCGCGTCCTTCACCGGGGTGCCCTGGTCGAACACGACGCTCATCTCGGCGCCGGTCTTCTTCGCCAGGTCCGGCAGCTTGGCGCGGACGGCGTCGGAGATGGCGACGGCGTTCCCGTTCTCCACCATGGTGACCGAGAGGCCGAGGCTGGGCTTGCCGTTGGTGCGCGTGATCGACGTCGGCGGCGCGAACCCGGCCTGGACGTCGGCGACGTCACCGAGCTTCACCGGCCCGCGCGCCGGCGTGCGGCCGGCTCCCGCGGTCGCGCCCGGCGTGAGGTAGAGGTTGCGGATCGTGTCCACAGTGGTCTGACCGCCGCCGATCTGGACCGACAGCGTCTTGCCGTTCTCGGTCAGCGTCCCGGCCGGCACCGCGGCCCCGGCCGTCTGCAGCGTGGTCGCGATCGACGCCGGGTCGACCCCGGCCGCCGCGAGCTTCGCGTAGTCGAGCGTGATCGTCACGCGCGGCTGCTGCACGCCGGTGACGGTGACCGTGCGGACACCGTCGATCTTCCGCAGCTCCGGCGCGACCTGGTCGGTCAGCGCGGGCGCGAGGGCCTGCGGGTCCCCGGTGGTGCCCGCGGCGACCAGCACGACCGGCAGGTCGTCGGTGCTGCCCGCGGACACGGCGGGCTCGCTGTTCTGCGGCAGCCGCGGCCGGATCTGGTTCACCACCTGCTGGATCTGCGAGACGGCGGCGTCGATGTCGGTGCCGAACTCGAACTGCGCGACGACCCGCGAGACGCCGTCCGACGACGTCGAAGTGAGCTGCTCGAGGCCCTTCAGCCCCTGGAGCCCGCCTTCGAGGGGCTCGGAGACCTGCCGGTCGACCGCGTCCGGCGACGCACCCGGGTACGCGGTGACGATCTGCGCCTGCGGGAACTGCAGGGACGGGAAGAGCTGCTGCTTGAGCTGCGGCAGCGCAAAGGCACCGAAGCCGACGACGACCAGCGCGAGCAGGCCGATCAGGCTCCGGTTGCGCAGGCTCAGTCTGGCCAGCACGGACATGACGTGGAAAACCCCCTCGGGAACGACGCGACGACCGACGTCTGCGTCAGTGACGGGGGAAGCGTCCCATGTCCGACCTGAGGAGCGACTCAGTCTGGGGGTGGATTCCGGGTCGTCCCTGGGGAGGAGACCGGACCCTGAGCAGCACTGGGTGCCGGTTCGGGTGCGCTCGGTGAAGAGGTGTCCTCTTCGGACGGCTCGGGTTCGCTGCCATTGGTGGCGACGTCTTCGGCGCGCGGGCGCTTCAGCGGTGTGGTCGTGCGGTCCCACAGCTTGCGGCCGTCCTCCGAGCGCAGCCGCTCGGAGGCGCGTTCCATCTCCAGCCGCCGCCACTTGCGCCGCTGCCGCCGGGTCGCCTTCGCCGGCCACAGCTCCTGGATCGCGCTGTTGAAGTACGCGCCGCCGACCACGGCCAGCCCGATGAAGAACATCAGCAGCAGGAAGGCGATCGGCGCGGCCAGGGCGCCGTAGGTGTAGCCGGTCTTGGTGATCCAGTTCAGGTAGACGCGCAGGCCGACCGAGGACAGCAGGAACACGACCATGGCGAGGACCGCGCCGGGCAGCCCGCGGTGCCACGGCAGTTTCCGCGGCAGCGCGAGCTTGTACAGCGTGGTCAGCGCGAGGGTGATCATCACGCCGAGGGTGGGGAAGTAGAGCGCGCTCACCCACGACGTCACGGTCGGGCGCCAGGCCAGCGGGAAGAACTCCGGCAGCAGGTCGGGGCCGATCGCCAGCAGCGGCAGCCCGACGACCAGGATCACCAGGCCGCACAGGTACAGCAGGAGCGCGAAGATCCGCTGCCAGACGTCGTTGCGGACGCCGTACTGGTCGTGCGCGACGGTGATCGCGTCGACGAACGACGACATCGCCGACGAACCGGCCCACAGCGAGATCAGGAAGCCGACCGAGACGATCTCGCCCTTGCCGACGGTGAGGATGCTGTTCACGGTCGGTTCGATGATGTCCTGGACGGCGTTCGTGCTGAAGACCGTCCGGCAGAAGCCGATGATGCGGTCGTGCACGGCGGTGACGACGCCGGCGCCGAACCACTCGCCGACGAACCCGAGCGAACCGAGCAGGCCGAGCAGGAGCGGGGGCAGCGACAGCGTCTGCCAGAAGGCCGCCTCGGCGGCCTCGGAGAAGATGTTGCCCTCCCAGGCCTTGGCGAACGTGCGCGTGAGCAGGCGCCACGGCCCCTTGCGGGCCACCTTCGTCGCTCCGGACGGCTGCACCTCACCCATGACGTGTCCAGCATGGTCCATCCGTGCTGATTTGGCTCGTCACACCCCCTGCGGCCGGGCGTGTCGGGGGACATCACCCGTGCCGGTGCCCGGAACTGTCGGACCCGGCCGGTAGACTCGCTCCAGTGCCCTCACCGAAGTCTCCGACACCGCAGTCGGTACCACAGTGAGGGTTTTCGCACGTCAACGGCATGAGCGAGGGGGAGGACCGGCATGACGGAGACGCAGCTCGGGGCGCCTCCCGCGGAGAAGGACTCGACCGCGCGCCCGCTGCGGGCGTGGCAGCGGCGGGCGCTCACCAAGTACCTGACGCGGAAGCCGAAGGACTTCCTCGCGGTGGCGACGCCCGGCGCCGGCAAGACGGTGTTCGGCCTGCGGATCGCCGCGGAGCTGCTGAGCGATCGCACGGTCGAGGCGATCACCATCGTCACGCCGACCGAGCACCTCAAGCACCAGTGGGCGGCCTCGGCCGCGGCCGCCGGCATCGCCATCGACTCGAACTTCCGCAACGGCACCGGCGTCACGTCGTCGGACTACAACGGCGTCGCGCTGACGTACGCGCAGGTCGCGGCGCACCCGACGCTGCACCGGGTGCGCACGGAGAACCGCAAGACGCTGGTCATCCTCGACGAGATCCACCACGGCGGCGACGCGAAGAGCTGGGGTGACGCGATCCGCGAGGCGTTCACCCCGGCGGTGCGGCGCCTGTCGCTGACCGGGACGCCTTTCCGGTCCGACGACTCGGCCATCCCGTTCGTCACCTACGAGCCGGATGCGGGCGGCTTCCAGCGCAGCAAGGCCGACCACGCGTACGGCTACGCGGACGCGCTGGCCGACGGCGTGGTCCGGCCGGTCGTCTTCCTGGCGTACTCGGGCGAGGCCTCCTGGCGCACCAGCGCGGGGGAGGAGTTCACCGCGCGGCTCGGCGAGCCGCTGACGGCGGAGCAGAACGCCCGGGCGTGGCGCACGGCGCTCGACCCGGCGGGCGAGTGGATCCCGGCGGTGCTGCAGGCGGCCGACACCCGGCTGTCGCAGGTCCGCCAGAGCGTGCCGGACGCGGGCGGCCTGGTCATCGCGACGGATCAGGAGTCGGCGCGGGCGTACGCGAAGATCCTGGAGCGCATCTCGGGGGAGATGCCGACGCTGGTGCTCTCGGACGACCCGAAGGCCTCGGGCCGGATCAAGGAGTTCTCCGAGACGAACGAGCGCTGGATCGTGGCGGTCCGGATGGTCTCGGAAGGCGTCGACGTCCCGCGGCTGGCGGTGGGCGTGTACGCGACGAGCGCGTCGACACCGCTGTTCTTCGCCCAGGCGATCGGCCGGTACGTGCGAGCGCGGAAGAAGGGCGAGACGGCGAGCGTGTTCCTGCCGTCGGTGCCGGTGCTGCTGGAGCTGGCCAGCGAGCTGGAGGCCCAGCGCGACCACGTCCTCGGCAAGCCGCACCGCGAGAAGGAGGGCTGGGAGGACGAGCTCCTGGCCCAGGCCAACCGCACCGAGGACGAGCCGGGCGAGGAGGAGAAGGCGTTCACGTCGCTGGGCGCCTCGGCCGAGCTCGACCAGGTCATCTACGACGGCAACTCGTTCGGCACGGCGGTGTTCTCGGGCTCGGACGAGGAGCAGGAGTACCTGGGCCTGCCGGGCCTGCTGGAGCCGGATCAGGTCCGGGCGCTGCTGCGGAAGCGGCAAGAAGAGCAGATCGCGGACGAGAAGCGCCGCAAGCCGGCCAAGGAGGAGGCCCCGCCGCCGGCGGCCCGGCCCCAGTCGGTCAGCGAGCGGCTCGGCGCGTTGCGCAAGGAGCTGAACGCACTGGTGGGCATGTACCACCACCGCACGAAGAAGCCGCACGGCGCGATCCACAACGAGCTGCGGCGGGTGTGCGGCGGCCCGGTGACGGCGATGGCGACCGTCGAGCAGCTCGAAGAACGGATCGTGACACTGCGGTCCTGGTGAGGCCTCGGGCGGCGCGCTGTCGCCCGGGAGGCTGAAGTTCCGGCGATCACCGTCCGTCCCCGGGGCGGCGCGATCACCGCACCGCCGGGCTTGTGACGCTGCGTATCACGCTGTCACCCGGGGGTCGCCCGTCCGTTCCCCGCGGAATGGCCTTTCGGGCACCTCTTGGCCCGAAGTTCGCAAGTCGGCGACCGATCCCGCCGCCACCCCGTGGATTCGCCACGGGTTGCGCTCGGTGCACACGACCGGCCCAACGTCACGGGTCGATGAAACCTCGATGTAACTAACCGTGAGTGCTGGCGATCACATCGTCAGCGGATCTACTCTTTCCGGGCGAGGTTCAGCCCGTGTTGCCGAACCGTGTCCAATTGGTGTCATTTAATCGATCCAGCTATCTTCCCCGCAGCCGCTCAGCGGCATATGTTGTCGCCCACAACATATGCGCGACGGTGCGCCGGGCCTCCCCGGATCGCCGCCTCGCTGGCCCGAAGCACACGCCGACGGCCACTCGTCACCAATGCTTGGATCCGGAAGGAACGAGGATGCGCAGCAGAACCCTTACCCTCCTCGCCGCGACGGTGAGCGCCGGCCTGGTGCTGACCGCCTGCGGTACCAACAGTTCGAACAGCGGGGGCACGGGGAGCAACTCCGCTTCCTCGTCCGCCCCGGCCGCCGGTGGCGGTGCCAGCGGCAAGGTCGGCGTCATCCTGCCGGAGACCGCCAGCTCGGCCCGCTGGGAAGCTTTCGACAAGCCGATGCTGCAGGCCGCTCTCTCGGCGCAGGGCTTCGAGGCGGACGTCCAGAACGCCCAGGGCGACGCCCAGAAGTTCTCCACCCTGGCCGACGGCTTCATCAGCTCCGGCGTCAAGGTCCTGATCATCGCTCCGTCCGACCCGGCCGTCGGTGCCGCGGTCGAGGCCAAGGCGAAGACCGCGGGCATCCCGGTCATCAACTACGACCGCCCGAGCCTCGGCGGCAGCGCCGAGTACTACGTCTCGTTCGACAACGAGAAGGTCGGCCAGCTCCAGGGCCAGGCCATGGCGGACGCGCTGAAGGACAAGGCCGGCGCGGGTGTCGTCCAGATCGAGGGCGCCCCGACCGACAACAACGCCACGCTGTTCACCAACGGCCAGGACTCCGTCCTCGAGCCGCTGTTCTCCTCCGGCAAGCTCAAGCGGATCCAGAAGCAGCCGATCAACGACTGGGACAACCAGCTCGGCGGCACGACGTTCGAGCAGATCTTCCAGGCCAACGGCGGCAAGGTCGACGGCGTCGTCGCGGCGAACGACGGCCTGGCGGGCGCGGTCATCACCATCCTCAAGAAGAACGGCCTCAACGGCAAGATCCCGGTCACCGGCCAGGACGCCACCGCGGACGGCCTCATGGCGGTCATGCGCGGCGAGCAGTACATGACCGTCTTCAAGCCGATCAAGGAAGAGGCGGAGGCGAGCGCCAAGCTGGCCGCCGCGCTGGCCAAGGGCGACAAGGCCGCGGCCGACGCCATCGCGACCGGCAAGCTGCACGACCCGAAGAACAACCGCGACATCAAGTCCGTGCTGCTGACGCCGACGACGATCCTCGCGAAGGACATCAAGACGGTCGTGACGCAGGGCTACGTGAAGGCGAGCGAGATCTGCGGTGGCGACCTCGCCGCCAAGTGCACCTCGCTCGGCATCTCCTGAGCCCCGGTAGTACCCCATGAACAGCCGGGGCGGGGGGGGCCCCCCCCCCCCCCGGCCCCGCCCCCGCCCCCCCCCCCAAACGACCACCCCCCCACACAAAAACACACACCCAAACAAATAAAAATTAATGTG
>NZ_JBSGJD010000341.1:0-8230 GCF_053605405.1 Amycolatopsis sp. NPDC003861 | reverse complement strand
TCTGGCGGGGTGTTTCAAAAGAAAAAATTCAAAATTAACTTAACGGGAGTATACAAACAGTGACATGTTTTTCCGCGGATTTTTGTGAGTGGTAAGGCGGGTTAGAACCCGCTTTACCACTCACGACCCACTACGAAACGCAAGGAGGGGTATGAGCCCGGCACGGGAAACGATCGGGATCGGGATGGTGGGCCACGCGTTCATGGGTGCGGTGCATTCGCACGCGTGGCGCAGCGTCCACCGGTTCTTCGATCCGCCGCTGGTGCCGCGACTCGCCGTCCTCGGCGGCCGGGACGAGGCCCGGACCAAGGCCGCCGCGGAGAAGTTCGGCTGGGACGACGTCGAAACCGACTGGCGGAAGCTCGTCGCCCGGGACGACGTCGGCCTGGTCGACGTCTGCACCCCGGGGGACAGCCACGCGGAGATCGCCATCGCCGCGCTGGCGGCCGGGAAGCACGTGCTGTGCGAGAAACCCCTGGCCAACTCGGTCGCCGAAGCCGAAGCGATGGCCGAGGCGGCGCGGCAAGCCCGGGAACGCGGGGTACGGGCCATGGTCGCGTTCAACTACCGCCGGGTGCCCGCGCTCGCCCACGCCCGGAAACTGGTCGAGGGCGGGGCACTCGGCGAGATCCGGCACGTGCGGTCGGTGTACCTGCAGGACTGGCTGTCCGACCCGCAGGCGCCGATGACCTGGCGGCTGCGTCGCGAAAGCGCCGGTTCGGGAGCGCTGGGCGACCTGGGGGCGCACATCGTCGACGCGGCCCAGTTCGTCACCGGCGAGCTGATCACCGGCGTCTCGGCGCTGACGAACACCTTCGTCAAGCAGCGGCCGGCCGAGACCGGCGGCACCGACGACGTCACGGTCGACGACACCGCGGTGTTCCTGGCCCGGCTGTCCGGGGGCGCGGTGGCGACCTTCGAGGCGACCCGGTTCGCGCTGGGCCGCAAGAACGCGATGCGGCTGGAGATCAACGGCTCGAAGGCGAGCCTGGCGTTCGACTTCGAGTCGATGAACGAACTCCAGTGGTACGAGGGCACCGGCACCGAAGCCGGGTTCCGGCGCATCCTCGTCACCGAGCCGCAGCACCCGTACGTCGGCGCGTGGTGGCCGCCGGGGCACCTCCTCGGCTACGAGCACACGTTCACCCACGAGGTCGCCGACCTCCTGGACGCCATCGGCGCGGGCACCGACCCCGCGCCGGGCTTCGACGACGGCCTGCGCGTCCAGCGGGTGCTGGACGCCGTCGAGAAAAGCGCGGCCGCGGAAGCGACTTGGACACCGGTGGAGGAGAAATGAGCCGTCCCGTCACGTTGTTCACCGGCCAGTGGGCCGATCTGCCGTTCACCGAGGTCTGCAAGCTCGCCTCGGAGTGGGGCTACGACGGGCTGGAGATCGCCTGCTCGGGCGACCACTTCGAGGTCGACCGGGCACTGTCCGAAGAGGACTACGTGCCGGGGCGGCTGCGGCTGCTCGCCGAGCACGGCCTCAAGGTGTGGGCGATCTCGAACCACCTCGTCGGGCAGGCCGTCTGCGACGACCCGATCGACCAGCGGCACCAGGCGATCCTGCCGTCCCGCATCTGGGGCGACGGCGAAGCCGAGGGCGTCCGGCAGCGGGCGGCGGCCGAGATGGCCGACACCGCGCGGGCGGCGGCGAAGCTCGGCGTGGACACCGTCATCGGCTTCACCGGCTCCAAGATCTGGAAGTACGTCGCGATGTTCCCGCCGGTCTCGCGCGCTGACATCGATGACGGCTACGCGGACTTCGCCCGCCGGTGGAACCCGATCCTGGACGTCTTCGACGAGGTCGGCGTCCGGTTCGCGCACGAGGTCCACCCCTCGGAGATCGCCTACGACTACTGGACGACCCAGCGCGCGCTGGAGGCCGTGGAGCACCGGCCGGCGTTCGGGCTGAACTGGGACCCGTCGCACTTCGTCTGGCAGGACCTCGACCCGGTCGGGTTCATCCTCGACTTCGCCGACCGGATCTACCACGTCGACTGCAAGGACACCCGCAAGCGCTTCGACGGCCGCAACGGACGGCTCGGGTCGCACCTGGCGTGGGCGGACGCGCGGCGGGGCTGGGACTTCGTGTCCGTCGGCCACGGCGACGTCCCGTGGGAGGACTGCTTCCGGGCGCTGAACTCGATCGGCTACACCGGCCCGATTTCGGTGGAGTGGGAAGACGCCGGGATGGACCGGCTCCGCGGCGCGGCGGAGGCGGTGAAGTACGTGCGCGCGCACCTGTTCGACAAGCCGTCGGCGGCCTTCGACGCGGCTTTCAGCAACCAGAAATGAGGGAGTTCCATGTGCGGTCATGAAGCTGAACAGCACTCCCGGCGAACCTTCCTGAACGTGGCGACAGCGGCCCTGACGGTGGGGGCGGCGGCCATCGCGGTGCCCGGCACCGCGAGCGCCTCTCCGGCTCGCCGCCGCGTGCCGCTCGAGAAGATCAGCATCCAGCTCTACTCCCTCCGGTCGCTGCTGCAGGACGACCCGGAAGGCACGCTCTCCGCGCTGGCCGACATCGGCTACCGGAAGGTCGAGCTGGCCGGGACCTACGGCCGCAGCGCCGCCGAGTTCCGCGCCATCCTCGACCGCTGCCACCTCAAGGCGTCCTCGACGCACGTCGGCATCGACGGCGACCTGAACCAGACCATCGCCGACGCGAAGATCCTCGGCAACACCCTCGCCAACGTGCCGTACGCGAACTTCGCCACCATCGCCGAGTGGGAGGCCTTCGCGGGCCGCCTGAACACCGCCGCGACGGCGTTCAAGAAGGCCGGGATCGCGCTCGGCTACCACAACCACAACCACGAGTTCGCCCCGATCGGCGGCGTCCGGCCCTACGACGTCCTGACCGCGAAGACCGACAAGCGGACCGTCCACCTCGAGATCGACCTGTTCTGGGCGGTGACCGGCGGCGCCGATCCGGTGCAGCTGTTCCGGCAGCACTACCCGCGGGTGACGCAATACCACGTCAAGGACCGGACCGCGGACGGGCAGATGACCGACCCCGGCACCGGCGTCATCGACTTCCGGCGCATCTTCGCCGCGTCCTGTCACCACATCCGCGAGTTCATCGTCGAGCACGACCAGCCGGCCGATCCGCTCAGCACGGCGAAGGTCGGGTTCGAATACCTCCGCACCGTCCGGTTCTGAGAGCCCCGGGGGACTCGACATGCGAGTATCACGTCGGTCGATGCTGGCCGGAACCGCCGCGGGTGTGCTCGCGCCCGCGGTCGGGGCGGCCGATGCGGCCTTCGCCGCGGGGCTGACCCGCCAGATCACCATCTACGCCGAAGCCCTGCCCGGCGGCCTCTACGGCTACGGCCTCGAGCCGGGCAAGGCCACCATCCCGGGGCCGCTGCTGGAGGTCTACGAGGGGGACACCCTCGAGATCGAACTGGTCAACCGGACCGACAAACGGCTGTCGATCCACCCGCACGGCGTCATCTACGACACCGCGTCGGACGGCGCCCCGCTCAACGCGTCCTTCAACAACCCCGGCGAGACGCGCAAGTACACCTGGCGCACGCGAGCCCGGTACGACGCCGGCGGCGGGTTCTGGATGCCCGGCAGCGCCGGCTACTGGCACTACCACGACCACGCCATGGGCACCGACCACGGCACCGCCGGCCTCGCCCGCGGGCTGTACGGCGGGCTGATCGTCCGCAAGCGCGGCGACCTGCTGCCCAGCAAGCAGTACACGGTCGTGTTCAACGAAATGCTGATCAACCACGCGATGGCGCCCGACACGCCGATGTTCGAGGCTCGCCTCGGCGAACGCGTCGAGTGGGTCTGCATCGGGTACGGCAGCCTGCCGCACACGTTCCACCTGCACGGGCACCGCTGGGCCGATACCCGGACCGGGATGCTCAGCAGCGCCGCTGACAACGTTGCCATCGTCGACAACAAGAACCTCGACCCCGGCAGCTCGTTCGGGTTCCAGGTGATCGCCGGCGAAGGTTCCGGGCCCGGGGCGTGGATGTACCACTGCCACGTCCAGACCCATTCCGACGGCGGCATGGTGGGGCTCTTCCTGGTCCGCAACCCCGACGGCAGCCTGCCCGACGGCGCGCAGGACGCGATCGACCGGTTCAAGGAGCACGGCCACACCGGGCACGGCCTGAGCCCGGACGCCGGGACGCACTCGTGATGAGGAGGGGAGTCATGAAACGACAATGGTTCGGCAGGCGCGGCGCGGTCGTGCTCGCCATCGGCTCGGTCCTCGCGGCCGGGGCACCGCTGCTGGCGATGCCCGTGGCCGCGGCGGCCCCCGCGGCGAACGTGCCGGTGAACGTGCTGGTCTTCCACGGCGCCGCGGCCGGTCAGAAGGACCCGGTGCTCCGCGCGGCGGACGCGATCGCGCGGCTGGGCGGGGACAACGGCATCACGGTGACGGCGTCGCAGGATCCCGCCGTCTTCAGCACCGCCAACCTGGCCCGCTACCGCGGTGTCGTCTTCCTGTCCGCGCAGGGCGTCACGCTCAGCCGGGACCAGGAAGGCGCGCTGCAGGCTTACATGAAGGCGGGTGGCGGCTTCCTCGGCATCTCCGACGCCGCCCGCGCGCAGGACTCGTCGCAGTGGTTCACCGGCCTGATCGGGGCGCGCCCGGTCGGGGCGCGGCTCACCCCGGAAGCGGTCGCGTCGGTGACCGCGAGCGGGGAGAACCCGCCCAACGAAACCAAGGAGAAACTGGCCGACAGCAACGAGAACACGAAGTGGCTGACGTTCGCGACGACCGGCTGGGCCGCCTACAAGATGGCCACCCCGGTCGCGATCAGCAGCTACTCGCTGACCTCGGCGAACGACTTCCCGGGCCGGAACCCGAAGAACTGGACGCTGCAGGGGTCCGCGGACGGCAGCACCTGGACCGACCTGGACACCCGGGCGAACGAGACGTTCACCGAGCCGTTCCAGACCCGGACGTTCACCTTCGCCAACACCACGGTCTACCCGAACTACCGGCTGAACATCACCGCGAACGCCGGTGAGCCGATCATCCAGCTGGCGGACCTCAAGCTGTTCAAGGACACCTCGACCACCCCGCCGCCGCCCGAGCCGGCGCCGCAGCAGGCCGTCGTCGACGTCCTCGACGCGAAGCACCCGGCCACCAAGGGGCTGCCGCAGAACTGGACGCGCACCGACCGCTGGCTCAACTGGGAGACCAATCCGGTCGGCACCGTCCACACCGTCGCGCAGGTCGAGGAGAAGGGCTACCAGCCGGGCGTCGGCGCGAACGGCCCGTTCCACCCGATCTCCTGGTGCCGCGACTACGACGGCGGCCGCTCCTTCTACACCGGCATGGGCCGCACCGAGGGCTCCTACGGCGAAGGGCAGTTCCGCGACCACCTGCTCGGCGCCCTGCGCTGGACCACCGGCATGGTCCGCGGCGACTGCCAGGCCGGGATCGCGGCGAACTACAAGGTGGAGAAGCTGACCGGCAAGAACGCGGCCGGGCAGCTCGACCAGATCGGCGAGCCGCACGGGCTGACCATCGCCCCGGACGGCAAGGTGTTCTACATCGGCAAGGCGGCCTGCCCGACCGGGCCGGTGGTCAGCTGGGACGACCCGAACGTCGGCCTCGGCTGCGGCACGATCCACCAGTGGGACCCGGCCACCAAGAAGGTCAAGCTGCTCACCACGTTGCGGGTGATGGGCAACCGCGGCAGCGGCGACGAGCTGGTCAAGAACGAAGAGGGCCTGCTCGGGATGGTGCTGGACCCGAAGTTCACCGAGAACGGCTGGTTCTACGCCTACTGGATGCCGCACGAGTCGATCGACCGCGACAAGCGGATCGGGAAGCGCACGATCTCGCGGTTCACCTACGACGCGGGCGCGCAGACGATCGACCAGGCCACCCGCAAGGACCTGCTGTCCTGGGACGTCCAGATCCACAGCTGCTGCCACGCCGGCGGCGGCATGGCGTTCGACAAGGACGGCAACCTCTACGTCGGGTCCGGGGACAACAACTCCTCGGGCGGGTCGAACGGGTACTCGGGCAACAACTGGACCCTCGACTACAAGGGCCTGTCGTTCCAGGACGCGCGCCGCACGGCGGGCAACACGAACGACCTCGGCGGCAAGATCCTGCGGATCCACCCGGAGGCGAACGGGACGTACACCATCCCGCAGGGCAACCTGTTCCCGAGCGGGCCGGCGGACAAGACCCGCCCGGAGATCTACGTGATGGGCGTCCGCAACATCTCGCGGCTGCAGATCGACCCGGTGCACAACTGGCTGACCGCGGGCTGGGTCGGCCCCGATGCCACGTCGCCGAGCCCGGAGCTCGGGCCGGCGAAGTACGAGACGGCCACGATCATCACCGAGGCGGGCAACCACGGCTGGCCGTACTGCATGGGCAACCGGCAGCCCTACCGCGACCGCAGCAGCACCAACGCCGCGGAACTCACCGGCTGGTACGACTGCGACCACCCGGTGAACACCTCGCCGCGCAACACCGGCCTGGTGACGCTGCCGCCGATCAAGGACAACATGATCTGGTACTCGCCGGACGGTGGCGGCCCGGTCTTCCCGAAGCGGCCGGGTTCGTCGATCCCGACGTACAACGCGGCGGACGCCACCTACACCCAGCCGTACCTGCGGGGCGGCGGCCAGGCCGTCATGTCCGGGCCGACCTACCACCGCTCGCTGGCCAACACGAACAGCGGCGTCGCGTGGCCGGAGTACTGGGACAACAAGTGGTTCATCGCCGACGAGGCCAACTCGCAGAACCGCGTCGCGGTGGCGGTCGACCCGGCGGGCGTGCCGACGCACCAGCCGCCGGTGTTCGCCGAGACGTTCCGGCAGATCATCCCGGGCGGCTCGGGTGACACCCGGGTGCAGAGCTGGATGGACGCCAAATTCGGGCCGGACGGCGCGCTGTACGTGCTCGACTACGGCAACGGCTTCTTCTCCCTGGACGCCAACCAGAAGCTGCTGAAGATCAGCTACACCGGCGGCGCGCCGACGCCCGCTCCGGCGGCGTCGTCGACCATGGTGCAGAACAAGGCACTGACGGCGGCGTTCACCGGGTCGAAGTCCGGGGGCGTGTCCTACCGGTGGGAGTTCGGCGACGGCTCGGTGTCCACCCAGGCCGACCCGCGGCACACCTACCCGCGGACCGGGATCTTCACCGCCAAGCTCACCGTGACCTACGCGGACGGCGAGGCGGTGACGACCCGGGCGTCGGTGAACGTCGGCTGCGCGGTGGCCGATCCGAGTCCGGTGGTGACCTTGGGCGACACCGTCACGAAGGTGGTCAACCGCAACGCCGGCGGCGGCTGCACGGTGGACGACTTCCTCGACGACGAAGGCACGTGGAGCACGCACGCGGCGTTCGTCAACCACGTCGAGCAGGCCACCGAGACGCTGTCGGACCTCGGGGTGCTCGACGACGCCGAGGTGGCGGAGCTGAACGCGGCCGCCGAGGCGTCACCGATCGGGAAACCGGGGACCACCGGCTACGAGGCGCTCTTCGACGGCACAGCCGCGTCGCTGCGGGCCTGGGAACAGGCGCCTTCGGGGCAGTTCACGCTGCAACCCGACGGGTCCATCCGCTCGGCCGGCGGGCTGGGCATGCTCTGGTACGCCCAGCGGCAGTTCGGCGACTTCTCGGTGAAGGTGCAGTTCAAGGACATCGCCCCCGACGGCTTCCGGGCCAACAGCGGCGTTTTCGTCCGGTTCCCGGACCCGCGCACACCCCTCGACCAGCGGCCGCCGGGCAGCTGCGGCACGGTCGGGTCGGCGCGGACGTCGCAGGCGTGGGTCGCGATCTACTGCGGCCACGAGATCCAGATCTACGACGGCGACACCGGCGAGCCGCAGAAGACCGGGTCGGTCTACAACTTCGACCCGCGCCCGCTCGACCAGGCGGGCGCGCGGCCGAAGGGGACGTGGAACGAGTACGAGATCAAGGTCGTCGGGCAGCACTACACGATGATCCGCAACGGCGTGGTGATCAACGAGTTCGACAACGCGCCCGGCCAGCAGTCGTCGCGGGCGGGTGACCCGCCGACCGACCTGCGGCAGTTCGTCAGCGGGTTCATCGGGCTGCAGAACCACAGCGACAACGACCTGATCGAGTTCCGCAACATCCGGGTGCGGCAGCTGTAGGTCTGCCGCGGCCGTCGTGAGTGGTAAGGCGGGGTGTTAAAAACCACAAAAAAAAAACAGGCCCCCACAGAGAAGGGTGACCCAAAAAGAAGAGAGGCGGGGAGGGGGAGAG
>NZ_JBSGJD010000340.1:0-8234 GCF_053605405.1 Amycolatopsis sp. NPDC003861 | reverse complement strand
CGGCCCGCCGTCGCGGCCCGCGCCGGGGATCCGCACCGCCAGCCCGAGCGCGTCCGGCAGCCGCCCGGGTGTGCCGGCGCCCTTGGACAGCCGCGCGACGACGGGAGCCGGGCCGGCCGGCCAGGGCAGGTCGTCCGCGATCGCCCGGAATTCCCCGCGCAGCACGACGCCGGCGGGGTGGAAGGCCGGGGCGCGCCGCAGGGCTGCCAGCCCGCGGAAGCCCGCCGAGACGAGGCCGGTCATGTGTACGTCCGTGAAGGACGGGGTATCCGGATCACCCCTCCCGGTACCCGCGCGGAGCACCGGGAAACCCGCATCGACCTCAAGGAGCCCGTCATCGCCACCGCGGTCCTGTTCGACGTCGACGGCACGCTCGTCGACTCCAACTACCTCCACGTCCACGCCTGGCGCCGGGCGTTCCACGAGCTCGACCGGGACGTCGACTCCTGGCGCGTGCACCGCGCGATCGGCAAGGGCTCCGGCAAGCTGCTGAACACCCTGCTGGGTGAGGAGGACGCCGGCCGCGTCGGCGACCGGGCCAAAGAGCTGCACAGCCGCTTCTACCTGGAGACCGCCGACCTGCTGCGGCCATTCGACCGCGCCCCCGACCTCGTCCGCGAGCTGGCCGGGCGCGGCGTGCGCGTGGTGCTGGCGACGTCGGCCGGGCCGGACGAGCTCGAGGTGCTGCGCAAGGTCCTCGACGTCGACGACGTGGTCGCCGGCATCGTGTCCGGCGACGACGTCGAAGCGACGAAGCCCGATCCGGAGCCGGTGTTCGCCGCGCTCGAGAAGGCCGGGACGGCACCGGAGGAGACGATCTTCGTCGGCGACGCGGTCTGGGACGTCCACGCCGCCACGAAGGCCGGCGTGCGCACGGTCTCGGTGCTGTCGGGCGGTGTCGGCGCGGCGGAACTGACCGACGCCGGCGCGGTCGCGGTGTACAGCGACGCCGCGACACTGCTGACCCGGCTGGACGAAAGCGTGCTGATCAGCTGACCTTGCCGGCGACCAGCCGCTCCACCAGCCCGAGCTTGAACCGCTCCCGCTGGTCGATCGGCAGCCCGAGCGCCTCGACGAGCTTCAGCGGCCGCCGCCGGAAGTGCTCGCCCGCCAGGGGAACGCTCGCCAGCTCGAACAGCCACTGCACGGCCCGCACGAGCCGCGACGACGACGTCACGTGGTCGACCAGAATCAGCCGCCCGCCCGGCCGCAGCACCCGCACCATCTCCCCGACCGCGGCGGCCGGGTCGGGGATGGCGCAGAGACCGAACGTGCACAGGACGGTGTCGAAGGACGCTTCGGCGAACGGCAGCTCGTGGGCACTGCCCTGGCGAAGGGTCACCGGCCGGCCGAGCCGCCGCGCCCGCTCCCGGGCGATGGCGAGCATCCCCTCGCTGAGGTCGAGGCCGGTGAGCGTCACCTCCGCCGGGTAGCACGGGAGGTTCAGCCCGGTCCCGACCGCGACCTCGAGGACCTCGCCGACGGCCCGACCGCAAGCCCACTCCCGGGAGTCGCCGAAGAGACGGCGGTCCCAGACGCCCATTTCCGCGTCGTAGGTCGTGGACTTGCGGTCCCAGTACCGACGCCACCGCTCCGCCTTCGTCATGCCCCCAGCGAAGCACGGACGACGTCAGCCGAACATGCCCGGCTCGTAGCCACCGCCCTTCCGGTGGACGATCACCGCGAGCCGGTTGGCCGAGTTCATCTGCGCGACCAGGGCGATCAACGCGGCGACCCGGTCGTCGTCGTAGTGCTTGCGGACCCGGGCCCAGGTCTCGTCGGAGACGCCGGGCGCGGCGTCGGCGATCCGGGTGCCCTCCTCGGCCAGCGCGAGGGCCGCCTGCTCGGCCTCGGTGAACACCGTGGCCTCCCGCCAGGCCGCGACCAGGTTGATCCGCACGGCGGATTCCCCGGCGGCCTCGAGCTCCTTCGTGTGGACGTCGACGCACCAGCCGCAGCCGTTGACCTGGCTGACGCGCAACGACACCAGTTCCTGCGTGACCTTCTCCAGCGGTGACCGGCCGATCGCCAGGCTCGCGGTGCCGAACCGCTTGGCAAACGCGGCGCCGACTTCGTTGTCGGTCAGGGTGAATCGGGGTTCCATGACTTCGTCCTCACTCGTGGTGTGCCTGCGAACGACCACGAGATGCCGGCGGCCCCACGACCCGTGACAGGCTGGGCGGGTGACGACGATCACTGTCACACCGCGGCGGCGGCCGGCATCCGGTGGGAAACCCGCGAACGACCCGAGGAGCCACCCATGGCCGACCCCGCCACCGAGGCCTTCGTCGCCCACCGGAACCTGCTGTTCACCGTCGCCTACCAGTTGCTCGGCTCGGCCGCCGACGCCGAGGACGTCCTGCAGGAGACGTGGCTGCGGTGGGTGGACGTGGACCTCGCCGTGGTGCGGGACCGGCGCGCGTACCTGGTCCGGATCACCACCCGCCAGGCGCTGATGCGGCTGCGGGCGCTCGGCAGGCGCAAGGAGTCCTACGTCGGGCCGTGGCTGCCCGAGCCGCTGCTGACCACGCCCGACGTCGCCGAGGACGTCGCACTGGCCGACAGCGTGTCGATGGCGATGCTGCTGGTGCTGGAGACACTCGGGCCGGCCGAGCGGGCGGTGTTCGTGCTGCGCGAGGTGTTCGATCTGGGCTACGACGAGATCGCCGAAGCCGTCGGCAAGAGCCCGGCCGCGGTGCGCCAGATCGCGCACCGGGCCCGGTCCCACGTCGCCGCGCGCCGGCCGCGCGGGCCCGTCTCGCCGGCGGCGACCCGGGAGGCCCTGGAAGCGTTCCGGCGTGCCGTCGAGACGGGCGACCTGCAGGACCTGCTCGACGTGCTCGCACCGGACGTCGTGTTCCTCGGCGACGGCGGCGGAGTGGTGCAGGCCGTGCTGTCGCCCGTCACCGGGGCCGAGGACGTGGCCCGCCTGCTCGCCGGCGGCCTGGGCAACCTCGCCGTGGGCACCCTGGACGCCGTCGAGGTCAACGGCTTCCCGGCGCTGCTCCTCCGTCGCGACGGCCGGGCCGACACGGTCCTGGCGGCCCGCATCGACGACGGCCTCGTGACCGGGATCTACGCCGTGCGCAACCCGGAGAAGCTGTCCCGCCTCGACGAGGCGCGGACGCTCCGCCGCTGACTCACTCGGCGTGCGCCGCCGCGGCCAGGATGACCTCGGCGACGGCCTCCGGCTGGGACACCGCGACCGCGTGCGAGGCGTCGATCCGGCGGACCGTCGACGACGCGCGCTCGGCCATGAACTCCTGCGCCTTGGCCGGGATCGCGTTGTCCTGGTTGGCGATCAGCGTCCACGACGGCAGCTTCGACCACGCCGGCGTGCCCTCGAACGGGGCGGCGAGGGCCTGCTGCGCGACCGCGCGCTGGGTCACCGCCATGATCGCCGCGGTGGCCGCGGGGACGTCGGCGGCGAAGACCTCGGCGAAGTCCTCCGGCTTGATCGACAGCTCGGGCTCGCCGGCGTGCACCAGGACGTTCGTGGTCTCCGGGCCGAGCTTGGCGCCCGGGTAGCGGCCGGACAGCTCGAACACGCTCTCGCCCGCGTCGGGCTGGAAGGCGGCGATGTAGACCAGGGCCCGGACGTTCGGCGCGTCGGTGGCCGCGCGGGTGATCAGGGCGCCGCCGTAGGAGTGGCCGGCCAGGACGACGGGGCCTTCGACGCCCTTGACCACGTCCGCGACGTACGCCGCGTCGGACTCGACGCCCCGCAGCGGGTTCGCCACCGCCTTGACCGGATAGCCCTGCTCCTGCAGCTTCGCGATGACCCCGGTCCAGCTGGACGAGTCGGCGAACGCGCCGTGGACCAGGACGATGGTGGGCTTGCTCATGGCTGGCTCCTTCGGGGAGAACGATCGGTCTTTCTGCTAGCTACTCTGGACCGGCGGAGCGGCCTTGGCAATGTGACGAAGCCAATCTGGCAGAACGATCGGTCTTTCTCTAAGCTGCGGGGATGAGGACTGCCGAGCCGCACCCGAAGGACCGGCTGCTCGCGACCGCCTCCCGGCTCTTCTACGCCGAAGGCATCCACGCCGTCGGGGTGGAACGCCTGGTCTCCGAGGCGGCCGTGACCCGGGCGACCTTCTACCGCCACTACCCGACCAAGGACGACCTGGTCGCGGCCTACCTCGCCGACACCAGCCGGCAGATCCGCGCGGCCGTGGACGCGGCGCGGGCGGGCAAGCCCCCGCGCGAGGCACTCGCCGAAACCCTGGCGGTGGTCGGCGACGCGACCTGCGGGGAGGACTTCCGCGGCTGCCAGTTCCTCAACGCCGCCGCCGAGTACCCCGATCCGGCGAACCGGGTCCGCCGGGTCATCGACGACCACCGGCAGTGGTTCTTCGGCGTCCTGCGCGAGCAGGCGGCGGCCGCCGGCCACCCGGACCCGGAGCACGCAGCGCGCGTGCTCGTCCTCCTGCGCGACGGCGCCCTGCACGGCGGCGAACTCGACGACGCCGAGGAGGTCCGCGCGACCCTGCGCCGGGCCGTCGACGACCTCCTGCCCGCCTGAACGCCGGGCCGAACACGCGTTCAAGCCGCTTTCACCTGCACAAATCCGGCTAAGCTAGGCCGAACGGGTTACCTTGGGCACCGAAGGTGACGGAGGTCGACATGGCGGCAGACGACGCATCGCTCGTCCCGGCCTGGCTGGAGCCGATGCTCGCCAAGGCCGACGGCGGCCGGCTGCGCAGCGGCCCGGAGTGGGCCTACGAGTACAAACTGGACGGTTACCGGGCCGCCATGCGGATCGCCCCGGACGGCACGACTGTGCTCACCAGCCGCAACAACATCGACTTCACCGCCGAGTTCGCCGACCTCGAAGGCGTGCTCGCCCCCGCGCTGGACGGCCGCGCCGCCTACCTGGACGGCGAGGTCGTCGTCTACGGCGAAGACGGCCGGATCGACTTCGAGCTGATGCAGGAGCGCCGCGGCCGTTACGTCCGGCACCAGAGCGGGCCGAAGGGGCTGGAGTTCACCGACGTCCCGGTCCGCTTCCTCGCGTTCGACCTGCTCCGGCTCGGGGACCGGAGCCTGCTGGGCGCGCCCTACGACGAGCGCCGCGGCCTGCTGGCCGAGCTGCCGATGCCGGACCCGTACCGCGTTTCGGTGGTCCGCGCGGTCACCTTCGACGAGCTCGCCGCCGACCGCCGCACCCCCGCGGACTTCCTCGCCCACGCCGCGTCCGCCGGGTACGAGGGGGTGGTCGCGAAGCTGCGTTCGTCGGCCTACCACCCCGGCCAGCGGCCGGACTCGTGGCTCAAGCACCCGCTGATCCGGACGCAGGAGGCGATCGTCTGCGGCTGGCGGCCGGGACAGCGCAGCTTCACCGGCACGCTCGGCGGGCTGCTGCTGGGCGCGCACGACCCCGCCACCGGCGACCTGGTCTACATCGGCGACGTCGGCACCGGGTTCACCCAGGCGTCCCGCGCCGATCTGCAGGCCCGGCTGGAGAAGATCGAGCGGCGCACACACCCGTTCGTGACGACACCGCCGCGGGAGGACATCGTCCGCGCCCGCTGGGTGGAGCCGCGCCTGGTGGGCGAGATCGTCTTCCGCCAGTTCACCCGCGGCGGGCGGGTCCGCCACACGGCCTGGCGGGGGCTGCGCCAGGACAAGGACCCGGCCGACGTCCTGACGCCGGGGGCGATACCGCACGAACCCGCCGCCCCGCCCCCGGCCCCCTCGCCCGAGCCGGCCGGCCAGCGGATCACCGTCCAGGCCGGCGACCGGCGGCTCACTTTGTCCAATCTGGACAAGGTGCTGTACCCGGCGGCCGGGTTCACCAAGGGCGAGGTGATCAACTACTACTCCCGCGTCGCGGCGGTGCTGCTGCCGCACCTGGCGGGCCGGCCGGTCACGTTCATCCGCTACCCCAACGGCGTCGACGGCCAGAAGTGGTTCGAAAAGAACGTCCCGAACGGCGCCCCGGCCTGGCTGCGCACGGTCCGCCTGGCCGGCACGGGCGGCACGATCGACTACCCCCTCCTGGACGACCTGCCGGGCCTGGTGTGGGCGGCGAACATGGCGGCGCTGGAGCTGCACGTTCCCCAGTGGACGGTGGAGTCGGGCGCCCGGCAGCTCCCGGACCGCCTGGTGTTCGACCTCGACCCGGGCCCCGGCACGACGATCGTCGACTGCTGCCGCGTGGCGGAGCGCCTCCACGACCTCCTGGAGGAGGACGGCTTGACGCCGTACGCGAAGACGTCGGGGTCCAAAGGAATGCAGCTCTATTGCGGAATCCGCACGGACGACCCATCGGCCCCGTCGGCATACGCGAAGCGGCTCGCCCAGCGCCTGGCGGCGGAGACGCCGGAGTCGGTGACGGCGGTGATGGCGAAGGCGCAGCGGACGGGCCGGGTGTTCATCGACTGGAGCCAGAACAACCCGGCGAAGACCACGGTGGCCCCGTATTCGCTGCGCGGCCGCGACCACCCGACGGCCTCGACACCGGTGACGTGGGACGAGGTCCGCGCCTGCCGCCACGTGACCCACCTGACCTTCACGGCGGACGACGTCCTGGACCGGATCGAGGACCACGGCGACCTGCTCGCCGGGCTGGGCAAGGACAGCGCACCGCTCGGGTGAGGAGTCAATTGCGACCCAGGACCCGCTTGAGCAGGCCGACAAGCCCGCGCGAGCCCCGTGCCGGTGGCGGGGAAGTCTCTTTCCGCGGGGCTTCGGGTTCCGGTTCCGGGCGGGCGTACGGAACCCGGGGAGTCTCCGGCGCGGGGGTTTCAGCGCTTTCGGACCGGAGCGCATGTTTCGGCTGCGGCGAGACTTCCTCGGAGGCCCGCGGTTCCGGAGCCCGCACCTCGGCCGGCTGGTGCTGCGCGACCGGCGCCGGCGCGGTCACCGGCGCGGGCGCCGCGGTTATCGGCGCAGCAGCCGGCGCTCCGAAAGTTTCCGCCTCGGCCTCGCCACCAGCCGACTGCACCGCTGCGCTCGGCCTTGCGGTCACCTGAGTTTGCTCCGCCGCAGCCGGGGCACCAGCCGACCGCTCCCCACCCCGCGGCCCAGCGGAACCCTCACCCCACCCACCAGCCGCCTGCACCCCGCCCCAAGCTCCCGCGGGTGCCCCGGCCATCGGCGCTTCCCCCGGCACGACCGGCCGGTCCCCCACCGGGCGCGGGGCCGGGATCTCGCCCGCGATGCTCCCCGACTCCGGCACCGCCGGCTCCTCGCGCGGCAACGCCGGGCGGGCCAGCATCTCGGGGGTGATCGCCGGCGTCATCAGCGGGGTGTGCGCCGCGTCCGCGTTCGGGACCGCCGGCTCGCGGGCCGCCGGATAGCGCTCCAGCGGGTCGGCCTCCACCGCCGTCCCGTCGGCGCGATGGCTCCGGATGAGGCCGCACAACCCCAGCAGCCCCAGCAAGCCCGCCAATCCCCACCACACCGTCATGTCGCTCCTCCGTTCCCTCGCTCCCCGGATATCCGGCCCCCGGGCGGCCCAACCGAGCGCTACCCGGGTGGGTGACACCGTCACCCCAGCTTCGGCACGTCGCCCGGGAACGTGATCGGCAGCGAATACAACCCCCGCGCCGTGCGGCCGCCACCCAGCCAGCCGTGGAAGAAGATGTGGTCGTCCAGCACGTCCGCGCCGCCCGGGGCGTCCACCTGGCCGGCCAGCAGGTCGGTCGACAGGAACTTGCCGTCCGCCTTCACGAACGCCCCGCCCAGCGTCGGCGCCGACGCGTAGTCCGTGTGGTAACCCGTGCTCTGGAACGTGTCCGCGGAATAGAACAGCAGGTACCGGGACGCGGTCTTGACCACCGAAGGCGCCTCGACGACCGACATCTCGGCCGTCAGGTCGGCCCGCAGCAGCTCGATCCGCGACCCGGAAAGGGTGCGGCCGTCGGCCTGCAGCTTCTGTGCCCAGATCGCCGACGGTGGCCCGGTCGCCGCGCCGTCACTCTTGTAGAGCAAGAAGCGTGACCCGTCCGTGTCGACGAACGTCTGCGGGTCGATGTCGCCGTGGTCGCCGGGCTCGCACACCAGCGGCCGGTCACCGGCCGGCGTGTACGGTCCTTCCGCCTTCTTCGCCGTCGACGCGCCGAGACACATTTCGCCGCCCGCCGTCTGCGCGGCCGCGAAGTACAGCACGAACGTGCCGTCCGCCAGCTGAGTGACGTCCGGGGCCCAGAACCCGCCGTCCGCCTTCGCCCACGCGGGCACCGCTCCGAGCGCGTGGGGGGGGGCGGGCCCCCGATCGGACGGGCTCC
>NZ_JBSGJD010000339.1:0-8257 GCF_053605405.1 Amycolatopsis sp. NPDC003861 | reverse complement strand
TAAGGGCGCAGGAGCCCGGCGCGGGCCATCAGCGGGGCGGGGCGGGGTCGGCGGCGCGGGGAGGCCGGCGGGGGCCCGTCAGCGAGGCGGGCCAGGGTCGGGGGGCGCTGGGCGCGGCGCGGGCCATCAGCGGGGCGGGGCGCCGGCGGGTGGGAGTGGTGGGTGGCGCCGGCGGGGTGGGGTGACGCCCCGCGTTCGGTTGGTCACAGGATCCGCTATGTTCGGCCTAGGTCCTGTTTCCGGCGAACGGAGTTGAGTCCTGTGGGGGTGCACCGGATCTGGCACCACGGACTGGTCCCCACCGAGGGGAAACGCCCCCTGGACGCCTTGCGCAGCAGGCTGATGAGCCGCCAGCGGCAGCAGGACGACTACACGGTGAGCGATCTCGGGTCGTCCGATGACGGTGGTTCGCGGCGGTGCGATCTTCAGTTCGCGTACGAGGGCAGCGAAGGCCGCTACTCCGTTCAGGTACTGCTTTCGCTCTGCTACCGCGCCGGCGAGGATCGGGTTACCTGGTTGCTGAGCGCGGCGTGTACGCGGCCTTGGCGTAGCTGCCATGACGCGCCCGCGTGGCGGATCGGGTTGGAGGAGCTGGGTGCCAGCGGCAGCGACGAAATCCCGATCGAGACGCCGGTGCTGGCGATGCGCGGGTGGTCGCGCAAGGAATGCGACCACCTCGCCGACCTGCTCGGTGAGGCGCTGGCGGCGCCGTGGCGCTCTTCGGCCGTGCTGGTGCTCACCGAGCCGCCGACGGTTCCGGTGGAAGGGTGGCCCGGGCTGGTCAACGTCTTCGACGTCGACGATCGCTTTCGCCACACCCTCAACCGGCACCTGCCGCTCGGGTGCGCGCTGCCGCAGGGCGCTCGGCTCTACGTGCCGCCGTGCGACCAGCTGCCGGACTTCGTCTTCAGCGAGAGCCCGGTGTCCGGTGAGGCGCTGGAGGGTGCGATCACCCGGCTCATCCAAACCCGCGGCCGGACGCCCCTGCCGGAGGAGTGGGCGGACGTGCCGAGCGTGCGGGCTTGGTACGAGACCGATCCGTTCGCTTCGCCGGACCGCGAGCCCGACGCCGAACTGGTCGAGAAGCTCGGCCGCGCCGAGCGGGAGCTGGCCGAAGCGCGGGGTGTGATCACGATCCTGCGGAAGAAGTCCAAAGCCCACGCCGAAGAACGGGACCGGCACGCCTGGGAGGTGAAGACGCTCCGCCGCCGCCTCGAGGACGTCTGCGCGACCGACGTCGCCTGCCTGCGCGACCAGCTCGCCCAGCTGCAGGCGGAGGTGGACGACTACGCGCGGGCGTTCGAGGAGACGGAGACCGAGCGCGACGAACTCAGACGCGTCAACGGGCTGCTGGCCGGCCGGCTCGCCCGCCACCACGACGCCGACGACGAGGTCGCCGCCGCCGAACGTCCGCCGGAGGACTTCCCCAGCTTCGCCGAGCTGATCGGCGCCGCGAGCGCTTCGCTCAAGCACCTCGCCATCACGGCCGAACCGGCGCCGGCGGCGATCCTCGACCACCACCCCAAAGCCGCCGCCTGGCGCCGCAAGGCGTGGGACGCGCTCCGCACCCTCGACGCCTACGCGGGCGCCCGGACGTCCCTGCTCGGCGCGGGCCAGGATCCGGGCCCCGAGCTGTCGGACGTGCTCGCGTTCGCCCGCACCGGCCAGCCGGGTTCGCTGATCAGCGCGAACATCATCGCCCTGGCCGAGTCGGACACGGTGACGACGAACGAGCGGCTCCGCCAGGCCCGCACGTTCCGCGTCGATCCCCGGACGAACCCCGCCGGCCGCGACTACTTCGGCGCCCACATCGCCCTGGAGCGCTTCAAATCCCCGGCCCCGCGCCTGCACTTCCTCGACGACACCGACGGCACGGGCATCGTCTACGTCGGGTACCTCGGCGCCCACCTGCCGACGTCGAAGACCAACTGAGCGAGAATCGCGCGCATGACGGAGATCGCGCACAAGCACCTGGCCTACTGCTGGATCGCCCGCGGCGACCGGGTGCTGTTCCTCCGCCGCGGGCCCGGCGTCTTCCTCGCGGGCCGGTGGGAACTGCCCGGCGGCACGGCCGAACCAGGCGAGCGCCTCGAAGACACAGCGACGCGCGAAGCGGCGGAGGAGACCGGGTTGACGGTCCGCGTCACCGGCGAGCTCGCGCGCGACGCGTGGCCGGATGTGGCGGGGCGGCCCTTGCGCATCCACGCTTTCGTTTACACGGTGGAAGAGGAGGGCGCCCGCGAGGTTACGCTCAACCCTGGGGAGCACGACGACTTCGCGTGGCTGACTCGGGTAGAGGCGCGGGAACTGTTGCTGCCGGACCATTTCCGGCGGCTGCTCGATCGGTAGGACATTTCGCTTGCGCAGCAACGGATCGCGGTGCTGCCGAGGTCTTCGGGTCGTGGTCATGTCTCCGACCTTATCCGAACAAGTGTGCGACCGTCATCGCTGGAACGGGTGAACTCAGAGGCGGGCTTGCGCGGCATTTTTCGTTGCCACACAAGGGTTCCGCGCCTAGGGAGCCCCCGATTTCCACACTACCCGAAGGCACCGACAAAACTAGCGCGGTGCGAGATACCGCAGCAGCACGCTGGCGCCGTCGGTGAGCACCGACGCCAACTCCAGCTCCGCCGGATCGACCGGCACCCCGACGGACGCCCGGCTGCCCGTCCCCGCCACCAGGAACGGCGCCACCGTCAAGCGGAACTCGTCGACCAGCCCCGCCTCGATCAACGACCCGAACAACCGGGGCCCGCCTTCGCAGTCGATGCGACCCAAGCCCTCCGCCACCAGCGTCGACACCACCCGCGAAGCCGACACCTCCTGCTCCCCCACCACGAACACCCGGGCGCCATGAGCCGCCCAGGCGTCACGCAACGCGCTAGGCGCCGCCGAGGAGGTGAAGACCAGCGTCGGAACCGCCGCCTTGGTGATCACCGGGGCGTCCGGCGGCAGGGAACGGCCCGTGGTCACCACCGCCACCGGAGCGATCGGGGCCAGGCCGAACCGGCGGCGGCGGTCGGCCGTGGCGGCGTCGGGGCGCATCCCCTCGAAGCCCTCCGCCATCGCCGTCCCCGCGCCCACCAGGACCACGTCGGCCAGGTCGTTGCCGAGGCGGTAGACCACCCGGTCCGCCGGGGTCGACAGCGCCCCGGACCGGCCCTCGACCGCGATCGCGCCGTCCGTGCTCGACACGAAGTTCACCGCCAGCCAGCGGGGGTCCGCCGGGTAGCGGTACAGCGTCTCGAGGTCGCTCTCGGCCAGGTCGCGCGGGGACGGCCAGAGCTGGCGGATCACTCCCATCGGACCGCCTTCGCCGGCGGGCGGGTGCCCGCGATGCTCGCCGCCATCTCCGCCACGTGACGCACCTCGCGGACGTGCGCCGTGCGGATGATCGCCACCCCCGCCGAGGCCGCGAGGGCCGCCAGGGCCAGCCCCGCGGGCGTTCCGTCGCCGGGCACCGAAGCCAGCACGGGCACGTCCGCGGGAGGCAGCGGCGCGCGGAATTCCCCGATGTCCAGCACAACGGAGAGACCGGGCACGGCGGGAACAGCAGGAGCGGCGTAACCGGCGTCGTACCGAGCCGCGACCTCGGCCAGGTCCGCGCACGTCACGATCAGGTCGGCGCCCGCTTCGCAGCAGGCCGCGGCGACCGACGGGTCCGCGGTGCCGACCCCGATGACGAGGCCGGGAAAACTCGCACGCGCCCGCTCGACGAGGGACGCGGATCCGGGGAAACCCACGAGATCGGCGCCGTCGGCAACAGCGGCGCGGGCCGCGGGGAGCGACTCGACCGCGGCCAGCACCAGCGCACGGTCACTGCTCAACCGGCGGCCCCGGAAGACGAGGTCGGGGGTTTTCATCGCACTCTCCCTGGCTGGACGTCCTTCGCGATCATAAGCGACCAGCGGGTGAGTGTTCTTCGCCGTCAGGTGGCGGGGCTTCGTCGCCGGGCCACCCGACTTGACGGCTCCTTAAGAGGCGATCGCCTCGTTGATCGCCAGCAGCTCCTGGGCGGTGCGCGTGGCGGTGAACTCGATGACGTCGTACCGGGCGAGCCGCTGGACCACGAACGGGTCACTGGCCAGCACGGCGTCGAGCTTGCCGCGCAGCACCGAGCGGACCAGGATCACGTGGTCGGCCGAGCCGTTGCCCTTTCCGCAAACCAGGAAGAGTCCTTTCGTGAATTGTTTGCGCACCCAGTCCGAATGGTCCGGAAGTGCGTAGTCGACTTCTGTTTCGGGCGCTGTATAGGTCAGCAATGCGATGTACATGTTCGCAGGATAGAACGCCTTTGCCGACATCGCATCCGCCTGGCGAGTGGCGCCCGGCACGCTCCCCGTCAATATTCCGTCAAGAAGATTGGAATTCCTTTACCGGCGCTTTTTCGACACACTCACCGATTTTCGTACGCACGTCGTCGTACGTCGGGGTGTCGCCACCGGGCCGACGCGGAGACCGGGCTGCCCGGCGAGACTCGGCAGCATGAACCCACTGACCCGCATCCGGTACGACGGCCGCCGCGCCGAGCGGATCGCCTACGCCGTCGGCGCGGCGCTGTTCCTCGGCGGCGTCGTGCACGCTCTCGTCCTCATCGCCACCGGCGGCTCGTGGCTGGGCCCGCTGTCGATGCGCAAGGCCGTTACCTTCGGCCTCTCGTTCGGGCTGACGCTCGCCTCGGTCGCCTGGGCGACGTCGTTCCTCACCGTGCGCCCCGGGGTGCGCAACCTCCTGCTCGGCGCGTTCACCGCGGCGAGCGTCGTCGAAGTCGCCCTGGTCAGCATGCAGGCGTGGCGCGGGGTGCCGTCGCACTTCAACTTCGAGACCTCGTTCGACAGCACCGTCTCGATGACGCTGGCCGCGGGCGGTGGCGTGCTCGTCCTGACGGTCATCGGCTTCACCGCCGCCGCGCTCGTGGAACCCGGCCCGGCCGCGCCGAGCCTGCGCCTGGCCGTCCGCGCCGGCCTGGTCGTGCTGCTGGTCGCGCTGGCCACCGGGGCGGTGATGATCGGCCGCGGGGTGGTCGCGGCCCGCGGCGGCGACCCGCAGCTGGCCTACACCACCGCCGGCTCGCTCAAGCCGCTGCACGCGGTCGCCATGCACGCGATCCTGGTGCTGCCCGCGCTGGCCTGGATCCTGCGCCGCACGCCCCACCCGGAGGCCCACCGGCTGCGCGTCGTGAAGATCGCCGTCGCCGCCGACGCCGTGCTCACCGCCGTGATCGGCGTCGAGTCCTTCACCGGCATCGACCCGCTGGCCGCGCCGCTGCCGCTCATGCTCCTGTCCGCGCTGGCCGCGGCGGTGCTGGGGGGCACCGGAATCCACGCGTTGTCCGGCATTGAACCGGCCGTCCGATTCGTACGTGTCCTCAACGGGAAGGCAAGGGGCCGGTAAAGCGGCGGACGGAGAACACGCGTGCGGCACGGTATGACCCCCCACGGCCTTTTCCAGCAGAACAAGGCCCACAGCCCGTCGTTCTTCTCCGTGGCCAGGGCGATGGGCCAGCACGCGGACGACCTCGCGGACTTCTGCATCCCCTGCAACCCGTACTTCCCGACCGACGAGATGTTCGGCGAGCTCGAACGCAACCTCCGCACGATCCTCAAGTTCTACCCGAGCGACGCCGGCGCGATCACCGCGCAGCTGGCGAGCGTGCTGCGGCTCAACCCGTCGACGATCTCGCTGGCCAACGGCTCGACCGAGCTGATCACCTGGATCGACCAGCTGCTGGTCGATTCCAGTGTCGCCGTGCCGATCCCGACCTTCGGCCGCTGGACCGACCAGCCGATGGAGACCGGCAAGCGCGTCGACATGTTCCTGCTCAAGGAAGCGGACGGCTTCGAGCTGCGGGTGGACGAGTACATCGACTTCATCAAGCGCCGCGGCTCCCGGGTCGCGGTGCTGTGCAACCCGAACAACCCCGACGGCGGGTACCTGCCGCGCCGCGAGGTGATCCGGTTCATGGACGCCCTCGAAGACCTCGACCTGGTGGTGATCGACGAGTCCTTCATCGACTTCGTCGAGGTCGAGCGGAACCCGTCGGTGGCCGCCGAAGCCGTCGTCCGGCCGAACGTGATCGTGCTGAAGAGCCTCGGCAAGAACTTCGGGCTGCACGGCATCCGGTTCGGCTACCAGGTCTCGAACCCGGCGTTGACGCGCAAGCTGTCGGCCGCGCTGCCGAAGTGGAACCTGAACTCGCTCGCCGAGACCGTGATCTTCATGCTCGCCGAGCACCGCGCCGAGTACGAGGACAGCCTCAAGAAGCTCGCGCTCGACCGGTTCATGATGCATTCGCAGCTCGGGCAGTTCCCGGAGCTGACGGTGTTCCCGTCGCAGGCGAACTTCCTGCTCGTCAAGCTGCCCGCGTCGGTCGACGGCGCCGAGCTGTGCGACTACCTGCTCACCGAGCACCACCTGCTGGTACGCCAGTGCGGCAACAAGATCGGCATGACCAGCCAGTTCATGCGCTTTGGGGTGCGGCCGGACACCGAGGTCGAGCGGCTGGTCGAGGGACTGCGGGGCGTGGAGCGGCTCGGCGGCGGGCGGCACACGACGCCGACCATCGAGCTGGTCTCCCACTCGCGCGAGCCGGAACGGTCGATCAGCTGAGCACCTGGGCGATGGCCGACTTCCAGGCGAACACCCGGCCGTTCGCCGAGCTCGACCGCGCCGGCCGGACCCGGCGTCTGCGACGGCTCGCGGAAGCGGCGTTGACGGCCTACGCCGTGCCGGTGGCCCGGCTGACCCCGCTGGCCCACGGGCACAACACGACGTTCCGCGTCGACGGCGCCGACGGCCACCGGTACGTGCTGCGGGTGCAGCGACCGGACGGCCCCGGCGTCTCCCAGGTCCGGGCCGAGATGACCTGGCTGACCACGCTGCGCCGCGAGACCGGCCTGGTGGTCCCGCAGCCGGTGCCGACGCGCGCGCGGGACCTGGTCACCGTGGTCGCCGACCCGGCCGTGCCCGAACCACGCACCTGCGTGCTCAGCCACTGGGTCGAGGGCCGGTTCCTCGACGAACGGCTCAGCGCGCCGCAGCTGTACGCCGTCGGCGAGTTCACCGCGCGGCTGCACCTGCACGGCACCCGGATGAACGGCCTCGACCGCCGCCGCGTCGACGACCTGACCGACTTCGGCCGCACGCAGGTGGACGGCTTCTCCGCGGCGGTCGTCGACCGGGCCGTCGCGGCGGCCGGCGGCGACGAGCGGATCCGCAAGGCGGTGGCGCGCGTCCGCGCGGTGCGGACCGAACTGGGGTACGGCTCCGACGTCTTCGGCCTGGTGCACGGCGACCTGCACCAGGAGAACTACCTGCTGCACCGCGGCCGCGTGCACGCGATCGATTTCGACGACTGCGGGTACGGGCACTACGCCTACGACCTCGCCGTCGCCTGCGCCGCCCTCGCGCACCTGCCCCACCGCGAAGAGCTGAAGGAGGCTCTCCTGGACGGCTACCGGTCGGTCCGCCCGGCCGCCGCCACGACGGACCAGGGCGTGCTGGCCGCCTTCGCCGGGCTCCGGCGGGTCCAGCTCCGCCTGCGCTGACCCGTTACAAACCGTCGTTACAATTGCTACATGGCCGGACGATCCAGCAACGCCACCAGCACCCGCGACCGCCTGCTCATGGCCGCCGGCCAGCTCCTGCACGAGGCCGGTGACGGGCCGGTGTCGACGCGGGCGATCTGCGAGCGCGCCGGCGTCCAGGCCCCCACGCTGTACCACCACTTCGGCAGCAAGCAGGGCCTGCTCGACGCGGTCGTCAACTACGGCTTCACCCAGTACGTCCAGGCGCCGGAACCGGGCGGCGACCCGGTGGAGCGGATCCGCGCGGGCTGGGACAGGCACGTCGAGTACGGCCTGGAGCACCCCGCGTTCTACGTGCTGCTCTACGGCCAGATCGAGCCGGGCGTCCCGTGCAACCTCACCTCCAGCGCCGAAGCGATGCTGCTGGAGCTCTTCACGCCGTTGGCGCGCGAGGGCCGCCTGCGCGTCGAGGCGGCGGAGGCCGCGCGGCAGTTCGCGGCGGCGAACAGCGGTGTGACGCTCAGCTTGATCGCCCAGCCCGAGGAAAGCCGGGACCTGGCGATGTCCGCGCAGGTCAGGGAGTCCGTGCTGGCCGGGCTGCTCGCCGGCCGGCCCACCGAAAGCTCGTCCGTCAGCGCCCTCGCTGTCGCTTTGTCGACCGCACTCCAGGACGACACGGACGCCCTGACCACCACCGAGCGCCAGATGCTGCGCGAGTGGCTCCACCGGCT
>NZ_JBSGJD010000338.1:0-8296 GCF_053605405.1 Amycolatopsis sp. NPDC003861 | reverse complement strand
GGTAACGCGGGTTCTAACCCGCGTTACCACTCACGACCGAGCCGGGGACGGGAAATGCCGGAAGGCCGTCCCCTGGTCGGGAACGGCCTTCCGGTGATCGTGCGTCAGGCGCCGGCCGCGGCCTTCAGGGCCTCGGCGCGGGCCGTGCTCTCCCAGGGCAGGCCCAGCTCGGGCCGGCCGAAGTGGCCGTACGCCGCCGTCGGGGCGTAGATCGGGCGGAGCAGGTCGAGGTCGCGGATGATCGCGGCCGGCCGGAGGTCGAAGACCTCGCTGATGGCCTGCTGGATCTTCGACGGGTCGACCGTCTCGGTGCCGAACGTCTCGACGAACAGGCCGACCGGGGCCGCCTTGCCGATCGCGTACGCCACCTGGACCTCGGTCCGCTGGGCCAGGCCCGCGGCGACGACGTTCTTGGCCACCCAGCGCATCGCGTACGCGGCGGAGCGGTCGACCTTGGACGGGTCCTTGCCGGAGAACGCGCCACCGCCGTGGCGGGCCATGCCGCCGTAGGTGTCGACGATGATCTTGCGGCCGGTCAGGCCGGCGTCGCCCATCGGGCCGCCGATGACGAACCGGCCGGTCGGGTTGACCAGCAGGCGCGCGTTCGAGGTGTCGATGCCCAGGCCTTCGAGCTCGGGGCCGACGACGTGCTCCTTGACGTCGACGCTGAGCATCCGGTCCAGGTCGATGCCGTCGGCGTGCTGCGAGGACACGACGACCGTGTCGAGGCGGACCGGCTGGTCGCCGGCGTACTCGATGGTCACCTGGGTCTTGCCGTCCGGGCGCAGGTACGGCAGCACGCCGTCCTTGCGGACCGCGGTCAGGCGCTTGGACAGCCGGTGGGCCAGCGCGATCGGCAGCGGCATCAGCTCGGGGGTGTCCGAGCAGGCGTAGCCGAACATCAGGCCCTGGTCGCCGGCGCCCTGGCGGTTGATCTCGTCCTCGTCCGACTCGACGCGCGACTCGTACGCGGTGTCGACGCCTTGGGCGATGTCGGGCGACTGCGAGCCGATCGCGACGTTGACGCCGCAGGAGTTGCCGTCGAAGCCCTTGGCGGAGGAGTCGTAGCCGATCTTGAGGATGACGTCGCGGACGATCGTCGGGATGTCGGCGTAGGCCTCGGTGGTCACCTCGCCGGCCACGTGCACCTGGCCGGTGGTGATCAGGGTCTCGACCGCGACGCGGCTGCGAGGGTCCTTCGACAGGAGGCCGTCGAGGATCGAGTCGCTGATGGCGTCGCAAATCTTGTCGGGGTGCCCTTCGGTCACCGACTCCGAGGTGAACAATCTGCTGCTAGACGCGGTCACGGTGGCCGTCACTTCCTCACCTTGTCGTCGGATGCCCCGAAAGTTAGGCACCCCTTACCTTGCAAGCGTACTGACTATCGCTCGTGAGACGGTCAACGCTTCATGAAGCTCACAACAGCGTCCCACAGAGTGGACGCCAGTTGAGCCTTCTGCGCGAGAGGTAGGGGTTTTTCCGTGGCATCGGCCCCTAGGAGCCAGCCGGAGTTGTCCTCGGTGCCGAACGCCTTGCCGTCCCCGACGGCGTTGACGACCAGCAGGTCCGCGCCCTTGCGCTGCAATTTCGCGCGGGCGTGGTCGAGAACGCTGCCGTGTTCGTCGCCGGTTTCCGCGGCAAATCCCACAACGACTTGTCCGGGACGCCGGTTTTGCACCAATTCGGCGAGAATGTCGGCATTGCGGTCGAGCGTGATCACCGGGTCCGGCTGGTCGTCGGACTTCTTGATCTTGTGCTCGGCCCGGTTCGCCGGCCGGAAGTCGGCGACGGCCGCGGCCATCACGACGACGTCCGCGGACTCGGCGGCGGCGTGCACCGCCTGCCGCAGCTCCTCCGCCGTCGAGACGTGCTCGACGACCGCGCCCGCCGGGTCGGGCAGGGCGACGGTGTGCGCGGCGACCAGGGTGACGTCGGCGCCGCGCTGGGCGGCGACGCGGGCCAGCGCGTAGCCCTGCTTGCCGGACGAGCGGTTGCCCAGGTAGCGCACCGGGTCGAGGGGCTCGCGGGTGCCGCCCGCCGAAATGACCACGCGGACGCCTTCGAGGTCGCGCGGGAGGGCGTCGGGGCGGGCCAGCAGCAGCCGGGCGAGGTCGACGATCTCGGCCGGGTTCGCCAGACGGCCCTTGCCGGTGTCGACGCCGGTCAGCCGGCCGGAATCGGGCTCGGTGACGACCATGCCGCGCGAGCGCAGCAGGGCGACGTTGTCGCGGGTGGCGGGGTGCTCCCACATCTCCGTGTGCATCGCCGGGAAGAAGGCGACCGGGCACCGGGCGGTGAGCAGGGTGTTGGTCAGCAGGTCGTCGGCGAGGCCGTGGGCGGCCTTGGCGAGCAGGTTCGCCGTGGCCGGGACGACCAGGACGAGATCGGCTTCCTTGCCGACGCGGACGTGCTGGACCTCGGGCACCTCGGTGAACACGCCCGTGTGCACCGGGTGCCCGGAGAGGGCTTCGAAGGTCGCCGCGCCGACGAAGTTCAGCGCGGCTTCGGTGGGGACCACGCGGACGTCGTGACCGGATTCGGTCAGCCCGCGCAGCACCTCACAGGCCTTGTAGGCGGCGATCCCGCCGCCCACGCCCAGGACGACGCGGGGTTTACTCACCCTCGGTGTGCTCGAGCAGGCCGCCGTGGATCTCGCGCAGCGCGATCGAGAGCGGCTTCTCGCGCGGGCCCGGCTCGACGAGGGGGCCGACGTACTCGAGCAGGCCCTCGCCCAGCTGGGCGTAGTAGTCGTTGATCTGGCGGGCACGCTTGGCCGAGTAGATCACCAGCGCGTACTTCGAGCTGACCTTTTCGAGCAGGTCGTCGATCGGCGGGTTGGTGATGCCCTCGAGCTCTTCGTGCAGGGTGGCCTGGGTGGTCACGCGTGGTGCTCCGAATCTTCGGCAGACTGATCAGTAATCAAGTTTAGCAAGTGCTCGGCGGCCTCTCGCACGTCGGCGTTGACGAGGCGGTGGTCGAACTCCCCCGCCGCCGCCAGCTCGCGCTCCGCTTCGGCCAGCCGGGCCTGGACCGCGGCCTCGTTTTCGGTGCCGCGCCCGGTGAGCCGGCCGACCAGTTCCTCCCACGACGGCGGCATCAGCATCACCAGCCGGGCCTCCGGCATGGCCGCGCGGACCTGGCGGGCGCCCTGCAGTTCGATCTCCAGGACGGCCGGGCGCCCCTCGGCGAGGGCCTTCTCGACCGGCTCGCGCGGGGTGCCGTAGCAGTTGCCGGCGAACTCGGCCCACTCCAGGAGCCTGCCGTCGGCGACCATCGCGTCGAACTCCGCGCGGTCGACGAAGTGGTAGTGCGCCCCGTCGACTTCGCCGGGACGCGGCTTGCGGGTGGTGACCGAGACGCTGAACCAGACGTCGGGCTCCAGCTTCCGCAGCTCGCCCACCACGCTCGACTTCCCGACCCCCGAAGGCCCCGATACGACGGTGAGCCGGTGCCGGGGGAAGTCCCCCGTCACCGGCTCACTGCCGCGGTCGGCGCCCCGGTTCACCGGGTAGTCACGACCGGCGCCGTTCACTCGCCGCTGAACTCGGCCAGCAGCGCCTTGCGCTGCCGGTCGCCGAGGCCGCGAAGGCGACGGCTGGGGGCGATCTCCAGTCGTTCCATGGTCTGCTGCGCGCGGACCTTGCCGACGCCCGGGAGGGCCTCGAGCAGAGCCGAAACCTTCATCTTGCCGAGGACTTCGTTCTCCTCGGCCTGCTTCAGCACGTCGACCAGAGTGGTACCGCCCCGCTTCAGCCGCTCCTTCAGCTCAGCACGGATGCGGCGGGCGGCGGCGGCCTTCTCCAGCGCCGCAGCGCGCTGTTCCTCTGTCAGCTGGGGAAGTGCCACGTTTTCCTCCGGTAGTTCTCAAAACTGGGTGGGTGACGCGACGGTACCCACCCGTGAGCACCGGCCACAATGCGGGGGTGCCTGGTGGGGGCCGGTTCCGCGCCCTGCTATTGGTCGTTTTCCTGCGGGTCGGCCAGCACTTCGGCGACCCGTTCGACCGCTTGGCGCAAAGCCGCTTGCTCCGGACCGTGCTTCAGGATGTCCCGGGACGACGCGGGCAGCACGCCCGGCAGGGACGCACCGAACAGGGCCCGCAAATCGGCCGCAGTGGCTCCCTGGGCCCCGAAACCGGGGGCCAGCACCGGACCGTTGAGCCGCGAAAGATCCAGCTCTCCCGGCGGAACGGTGGCTCCGACGACGACACCCACATCGCCGAGCGGTTCCGCGCCTGCGTTGAGCGCCATCGCCGCATCGACGATCGCCTGCGCCACCGTGCGGCCGTCGGGCAGCTTCGCGTTCTGCACTTCGCCCGCTTCCGGGTTCGAAGTCCGAGCAAGCACGAAGATGCCGCGCCCCGCGGCGACGGCCGTTTCGGCGCATTGGGCCAAAGAGCCGAAGCCGAGATACGGCGAAACGGTGATCGCGTCGGCGGCGATCGCCGCACCCTCGGCGACGTACGCGGCGGTGTAGGCGCCCATCGTGGACCCGATGTCGCCGCGCTTGACGTCCAGGAGCACCAGCGCGCCGGCGTCCCGGGCGGCGGAAACCACCCGTTCCAGGACGCGGACACCGCCCGGTCCGAAACTTTCGAAGAACGCCGACTGCGGCTTCACGATCGCCGCGTGCGCCGCCAGGACCTCCGTGGCGGACAGCGCGAACCGTTCCAGGCCCGAGACGTCCACCGGGAGCCCCCAGGCCTCGATCAGGCCCGGGTGGGGGTCGATCCCGGCGCACAGCGGGCCGCGGGCCGCGACGGCCTTGGCCAGCCGCGCCCCGAACCGTTCCCGCCCGCTCACGACTTGGCCTTCAGCGCCGCCTGGAGCTCCTGCAGCGACCGGACGCCGATGTCGCCCCGGATCAGCGCTTCGATGCCGTGCACGGCCGCCGCGGCGCCCTGCACGGTGGTCACGCACGGGATGTCGCGGGACACCGCCGCGGTGCGGATTTCGTAGCCGTCGACGCGCGGACCGCTGTTCCCGTACGGCGTGTTGATCACCATGTCGACATCGCCGTTCAGGATGACGTCCACGATGTTCGGCTCGGCCTCGGTGGAGCCCTCGTAGTGCTTGCGCACCACGGTGCACGGGATTCCGTTGCGCCGCAGCACTTCCGCGGTGCCGTAGGTGGCGAGGATCTCGAAGCCGAGGTCCGCCAGCCGCTTCACCGGGAACACCAGCGAGCGCTTGTCGCGGTTGGCGACCGAGACGAACACCCGGCCGGACGTCGGCAGCGAGCCGTACGCGCCGCTCTGGGACTTCGCGAACGCCTTGCCGAAGGAGACGTCGACGCCCATCACCTCGCCGGTGGACTTCATCTCCGGGCCGAGCAGCGAGTCGACGCCGTGGCCTTCGGGGGTGCGGAAGCGGTGGAAGGGCAGCACGGCTTCCTTCACCGCGACCGGCGAGTCGGCCGGCATCCGCCCGCCGTCGCCCTCGGCCGGCAGGACGCCGTTCTCGCGCAGGTCCTTGATCGTCGAGCCGGTCATGATCAGCGCGGCGGCCTTGGCCAGCGGCACGGCCGTCGCCTTGGACACGAACGGCACCGTCCGCGACGCGCGCGGGTTGGCCTCGAGGACGTACAGGACGTCGTCCTTGAGCGCGTACTGGACGTTCAGGAGCCCGCGCACGCCGACCCCGCGGGCGATCGCCTCGGTGGAGCGCCGGACGGCCTGCAGGTCGGTGTGGCCGAGCGTGATCGGCGGCAGCGCGCACGAGGAGTCACCGGAGTGGATCCCGGCTTCCTCGATGTGCTCCATGACGCCGCCGAGGTAGAGCTCCTCGCCGTCGAACAGCGCATCGACGTCGATTTCGATGGCGTCGTCGAGGAAGCGGTCGACGAGCACCGGGTGCTCGGGGGTGATCTCCGTGGCGCGGCTGATGTAGCCGGCCAGGGTCTCCTCGTCGTAGACGATCTCCATGCCGCGGCCGCCGAGCACGTAGGACGGCCGGACGAGCACCGGGTAGCCGATCTCGTCGGCGATCCGCTTGGCGCCCTCGAAGGAGGTCGCGGTGCCGTAGCGCGGGGCGGGCAGGCCGGCGTCGGTCAGCACCTCGCCGAACGCGCCGCGGTCCTCGGCCAGGTGGATGGCCTCCGGCGGCGTGCCGACCACCGGGACCCCGGCGTCGGCGAGCTTCTTGGCCAGGCCCAGCGGGGTCTGACCGCCCAGCTGGACGATGACGCCGGCGACCGTGCCGGATGCCTGCTCGGCGTGCACGACTTCGAGGACGTCCTCGAAGGACAGCGGCTCGAAGTACAGCCGGTCGGAGGTGTCGTAGTCGGTGGACACGGTTTCCGGGTTGCAGTTGACCATGACGGCCTCGAAACCCGCCTCGCGCAACGCGATCGCCGCGTGGACGCAGGAGTAGTCGAACTCGATGCCCTGCCCGATCCGGTTCGGCCCGGAGCCGAGGATGAGCACCTTGGGCTTGTCGCTCTGGGCGACCACTTCGGACTGCGCGTCGGGATCGGACTCGTAGGCCGAGTAGTGGTAAGGGGTCTTGGCCGCGAATTCGGCCGCGCAGGTGTCGACGGTCTTGAACACCGGCCGCACGCCGAGGCGGTGGCGCAGGGCGCGGACGCCGTCCTCGCCGGCGAGTTCCGGCCGCAGGGCGGCGATCTGGCGGTCGGACAGGCCGGTGCGCTTGGCGCGCCGGAGGAGGTCGCCGTCCAGGACCGGCGCGTCCCGGACCTCGGCGCCGACCTCGCCGATGAGGGCGATCTGGTCGATGAACCACGGGTCGATGCCCGACGCTTCGTGCACCTGCTCGACGCCGGCGCCGAGCCGCAGGGCACGCTCCACTTCGTACAGCCGGCCTTCGTGCGCGGTGCGCAGCGAGTCCAAAGTGGACTCGACGGTGGCGCCTTCGGGGTCGGGCAGCGTCCAGAACCCGGTCGCCTTGGTCTCGATCGACCGCATCACCTTGCCGAGTGCCTCGGGGAAGCTGCGGCCGAACGACATCGCCTCGCCGACGCTCTTCATGGTGGTGGTCAGCGTCGGGTCCGCGCCCGGGAACTTCTCGAAGGCGAACCGCGGCATCTTGACGACGACGTAGTCCAAAGTGGGCTCGAACGCGGCCGGCGTCTCACCGGTGATGTCGTTCTGGATCTCGTCGAGCGTGTAGCCGATGGCGAGCTTCGCGGCGATCTTGGCGATCGGGAAGCCGGTGGCCTTGGACGCCAGCGCGGAACTCCGCGACACGCGCGGGTTCATCTCGATGACGACCATCCGGCCGTCGGCCGGGTTGATCGCGAACTGGATGTTGCAGCCGCCGGTGTCGACGCCGACCTCGCGCAGCACGGCGATGCCGACGTCCCGCATCACCTGGTACTCGCGGTCGGTGAGGGTCATGGTGGGCGCGACGGTGACCGAGTCGCCGGTGTGCACGCCCATCGCGTCGATGTTCTCGATCGAGCAGACGACCACGACGTTGTCGTGCTTGTCGCGCATCAGCTCGAGCTCGTACTCCTTCCAGCCGAGCACGCTCTCCTCGATGAGCACCTCGGTGACGGGAGATTCGGCGAGGCCGGTGGAGGCGAGCCGCTCGAGGTCCTCGGGCGTGTGCGCCATGCCGGAGCCCAGGCCACCCATGGTGAAGGACGGCCGGATGACGACCGGCAGCCCGAGTTCCTCGACCGTTTCGCGGACTTCGTCCATGTCGTGGCAGACGCGGGAGCGCGGGACGTCGGCACCGACGGTGCGGACGATGTCCTTGAACTTCTGCCGGTCCTCACCGCGCTGGATGGCGTCGATGTCGGCGCCGATCAGCTCGACACCGTATTTGTCGAGCACCCCGCGCTCGTGCAGGGCGACGGCGCAGTTCAGCGCGGTCTGCCCGCCGAGGGTCGCGAGCAGCGCGTCGGGGCGCTCTTCCGCGATGACCTTCTCGACGAAGTCCGGCGTCACCGGCTCGATGTAGGTGGCGTCGGCGAACTCGGGGTCGGTCATGATGGTGGCCGGGTTCGAGTTCACCAGGGAGACACGCAGGCCTTCGCTACGCAGCACCCGGCAGGCCTGGGTACCGGAGTAGTCGAACTCCGCGGCCTGCCCGATCACGATCGGCCCGGAGCCGATCACCAGCACGTGCTGGATGTCCGTCCTCTTCGGCATCAGTTTCCTTCTTTCACCAGGCGCCGCAAGCCATCGCGGAAGACCTGAAAGCTTTTGGATCGGTTGTTCTCGATGTCCGCTTCCGCCCGAAGCGGACCGGAGCGCGGAGCGGGAGCCAAGCCGTCATGCACCCAATGTGGCGTTGTGGGGGGGGTTTTCTGGTGTGGGGTGGAGATTTTGTTT
>NZ_JBSGJD010000337.1:0-8310 GCF_053605405.1 Amycolatopsis sp. NPDC003861 | reverse complement strand
AGCGCCCGCCGCACGGTGCGCCAGCCGACTCCGTGCTTGCGCTCGATCGCCCGGCCGGACATGCCCTCGCGGGCGTCACGCCGGATCGCGGCGTAAAGCTCGGCCTTCGACATGCCCGGCATCGACGCTCCTCACTCGAGGCACATCGATGCTGCCACCGCAAGGCCCAAGTGACGTCAAAATTCGCTGACAGCAACCCGCCCTTCACTAGCAGTGCCGTCACAGATCGCGGACAAGTGACGTCGCATCACACGTTCAAAACCAGGGTGTCCACGGAGAACGCGCCGCTTGCTGCGGAGCTGTCAACCACTTCACCGTTTACAGGTGCGACCGCCGCGGTCGAGGCGAGAGCGGCGACACTGCGCCGTACGCGATCGAGCGCGAGTTCGAGGACATTGCCGCGCTGATCGAGGACGCGGGCGGGGTCGGCGTGCCTGTACGGGCCTCCTCCTGCGGCGTGCTCGCCCTGGAGGCCGCGGCCGCGGGACTGCCCGTCACCAAGGTCGGCGCGTTCGAGGTTCTCTACGACGTCGTATCGCGGGACGGCATGATCGCACCGACCATCCGTCGGCTCGGTCGTCCGAGGACACATCGCGCAGTTCTCGCGCCTTCAGACACCACCTGAGACGGCGCATGCGCTGGTCGGGTCGCGGACGATCAGCGGACGTGCCAGCCGTGCACGATGTGATGGCGGGGCCCGAAGTGGCGATCCACTGACGTCCTCGATCGTCGTGACAGGTCCTCCACGTCAGTACACGTCGAGCCGCGCTGGGGTCGAGGGGACCGGCCGCAGGCAGGCGGCGTTGTGCTCGTCCAGGAGACGCTGTGCCTCCTCGGTCGCCTGCTCGAACCTCGGACCGGGGTCCGCGCCTGACAACAAAACGTCCTTCATCGCCCTGGTCATGGCGTGCTGGATGCCCGCGAAGTCACCCACCAACGCACCGGACGTCGCGGCGCACTGCGCCGACGTGCTGAGCTGGTCACTGGCCACTCGGTGATGTGGATTGGCTGCGAACCAGCCCTCGCTCTCCAGCGTGTCGTAAGCCTCGTTGGTGATCGGGAGGAATCCGTGCGCCCGGTGCCATCGAATGATGCTCGACGGCTTGATCAGGTGCTGGATGAACGCGAGCGCGCCGTCCCGCTTGGCTTCGTCGAGACCGTCCCGCAGAAACAGGGAGTACCCCGACACCAGGCTCCCCACGTAGGGCACCGACGAGTTGAACGGCATCGGGCTCGCGGTCACCTCGAAGCCGTTCTCCTCGCCGGAACGGACGAACTCCTCGGCCTGCTTCGACGAGCTCAGCGCGAACACCGCATCCTGCCGGGCGAATGTCTCGAACGCGCTCCAGAAGGCTCCCTCTGAGTAGACGTAGTGACCGGCCGCATGCAAGTCCCGCACCCACTCGACCCACGAGATCATTTCCTTGGAGGCCAGGTCGACCACGGTAGCTCTGGCTTCCCTGCCGTTGCCGTTGTTCGCGATGAGACCGCCCTGCTGCGCCAGTGCCTGCTGGAAGATCCAGCCGTTGTTGGGCCAGGCCGCCCCGTAGGCTGGAGCTTCGTCGAGCCGCGCGACCGCCTCGCACGCCGTAACGAGCTCATCCCAGGTCCTGGGGGGAGTGTCGATCCCGGCCTTGCGCAGAATCGTCATGTTCGAGTACAGCAGGGGAGTGGTGGCCGTCATGGGCACGGAGAACAGGTCGCCCTGATACGTGTAGAAGTTCCGTGAGAGCGGTTCGATGTCGTCGATCAGCACACGCTGCCCCAGCACTTCCTTGCGGCCGCCGAGAGCCCTCTCGATGGAGGTGAACACCGGCTTACCGTCTGGCGTGTAGGTATCGTAGGCGAGCTGGGTCGCGGTGGCGTAGTACTCGGCGATGTCCGGTGCTTCCCCGCGCTCGACGGCGCGCGCGACTTCTTCCGCCATCGTCCAGGGATCGTGACCCTCGACGCGCACCGCGTACTCCGGGTGGGCCCGCTCGAACTCGCGGGCCATTTCCAGAATCGGTTGAAGGTATCCTTCACCGTCGTAGGTTCCGGACGGGCGAGCTTCACCACCGGGCGGAGTGAACTGATGTTCGATGATCCACGCGGTAATCTCGGTCACGCCTGCCCCGGCCATATCCTTCTCCGTTCTCACCTACGTGAACTGCCAGTGTCCAGACGCCGCATGCGCGCGAGGACGCGCCGCTATTATTTCGGCGACCGGACGGATCCGGCGTCTTCTCGAGTGCGACGTGACTTGCGTCGGGTCGAGGCATACGGCAATACAGAAGACGCGTGTTCCGGTTGTCGGCACGTCGGCTGCGGCGATCCGCCGCGCGGAAGACCGCGGTGCGTTCGGTGCACTGCTCACCGCCGCGGGTCTGCCGGCGCCGAAGTTCGGCATCGCGACGACCTTCGAAGAGGTGGACGCGGCAGCTCCGGATCGGAGCTGCCGCGTGACGACCTCCTAGAGGGTCTCGATCCAGAACCGGCCGACAGCAACGAACGCCGCGAGCAACCCGAGCACGAGCGGCGAAACGAACTGTTCCTTGCGCCGGATGTGCACGACTACCGCGCCGATCATCGTCAGGAACAGGCCTGTCGCGGCGGTGGGGACGAGCCAGGTGGCCCCCGAGACGAACGCGGGCGCAATGAGGCCGATCGCGCCGAGGATTTCGAGCGTGCCGATGGTCTTGATCTGGGCGTCGGAGAAGTCCTCGACGTACGTCATGCCCTTGTCGTACAGCTTCTTCTTCGGTGTGGCGAGCTTGCTGGCTCCCGCCCCCAGGAAGGCGATCGCGAGCAGACCGGCCACGATCCACAGTGCAATGTTCATTGCGATTCCTCTCGAACTTGATGCTTCAAGAAAGCAGCCTGACCGCCGGTTCAGCTCGTCATCGCCGCACCGACATCGAACTCCGTGCCGAACGGGTCCGTGATGTTCGCGACCCGCCCGTAGATCATGTCGTAGGGTTCGGCCGAAGTCCCACCCGCGTCGACCGCTCGCTGCGCCGCCGCATCGGCGTCGTCCACCTGGAACAAGGTCCCCCAACGGGACTTCGTGGCCGTTGGGTCACCGGCGATGCCGCCGATCTCGTGGCCATCCGGTCTGCGCAGGAACGTGAAGTCGAGCTCAGGCCGGTCCGGGTGGGCATCCAACGTATGGCCGAAGACCGCGACGTAGAAGTCGCGCGCGGACCCGGATTCCGCGGTGACCAGGTCGTTGCGGAGCAGGGCGTTCGGCTCGTTGACGATCTCGCAGCCGATGTGGGCACCGGCCTGCCACAGTCCACACTGCGCACCGGTGGTGTCCTTGATGATCGCCGCCCGGCCCTGGTCCAGCACGTCCATCGGGCCGGTGACGATCGCGCCGCCCGCGTCCCGGGCCCGGGCGGCCGCGGCGTCACAGTCATCCGTCGCGAAGTAGACGTTCCACCAGAAGTCCGTGGCGTCGGGATCGGGGTTCGGCCTGATGGCCGCGACGGGTCTGCCCCGTAGCAAGCACTGGGTGTAGTGGCCGAACTCCGCCGGTCCCACATCGAACTCCCAACCGAACAACGCGCCGTAGAAGGTCATCGCGCGGTCGAGATCCGGGATGCCCAGATCGATCCAGGTCGGTGTGCCAGCGGGCTGCGTGGTGGTCAGCTCGCTCATCGTCTCTCCTTGTCGTGTCCGGGCCTGGTACCGGTGCTGGCGCTGGCCGAGTGGGCCGGGTTGCCGGAGTTGATTTCGACCGAGTGCTCGCGGTAGCGGCAGCTACTTCTTGTTGCGGTAGCGGGCCATGGTGAGCGGGCCGAAGACCGCGACGAGAAGTACGGCCGAGACGAGCACCCAGCCGATTTCCCCGGCCGGGACCGAGCCGTGCATCAGGCCGCGTACCACGTTCACCAGGTGGGTGATCGGGTTGACGTCGATGACCGCCTGCATCCACCCGGGCATCGTCTTCGGGTCCACGAAGATGTTGCTCACGAACGTCAGCGGGAACATCACCATCATGCTGACCCCCGCCACCGAGTTCGGCGTGCTCAGGATCAGGCCGAGCATCGTCCACAGCCACGACAGGCAGAACGAGAACACCAGCAGCAGCGCGACCGAGAGCACCACGCCGGCGGCGCCACCCTCCGGCCGGAACCCCAGGACCAGTCCGAGCCCGATGACGACCGCCGACCCGATCGAGTAGCGCACCAGATCGCCGAGCAGGGCGCCGACCAGCGGGGATGGCCGCCACACCGGAAGTGACCTGAACCTGTCGAACACCCCCTTCTGGATGTCGGTGTTCAGCGTGATGCCGGTGTTCATGGTGATCATGACGTTCGCCTGCACCAGGATGCCCGGAATCAGGAACTGCAGGTAGTCCCCTGTCGACCCGGCGAGCGCGCCGCCGAACAGGTAGGTGAACATCAGCGTGAACATGATCGGGAACATGGTCACGTCGACGAGCTGCTCCGGGAGGTGCTTGATCTTCAGCAGAGCGCGCCAGCCGAATGTCAATGAGGTGCGCACCGGGCCGGGTCGGGACGGGCGCTCACCGACCAGTAGCACACGGCGCAGCGCGTCCTCGGTGACTGGCGCCGACGCCTGCTCGGCGGGCGTGGTGGTCATGGTGGTCATGCGGCCTCCTCCTCGGGGGTGTTTTCGGCGGCGCGTCCGGTCAGGGTGAGGAACACCTCGTCCAGGCTCGGCTGACCGAGCGCGAACTCGGTGACGTCGATGCCGCTGCGGGACAGTTCGGCCAGGGAACGGGCGACCCGTTCGGGGTCGGAGATCCTTGCGGACAGCGCGGCCGGGTCAGCGGAGAGCTCGACCGGCTCGTCGAGCGCGGCGGCGAGGACCCGTTCGGCGTCGGCCCGCTGCTCGGGCGCACGTAGCCGTACGTGCAGCGAGCCGGCGCCGACCGAGGCTTTGAGCTGGCCGCTCGAGCCCTCGGCGATCACCTTCCCGTGGTCGATCACCGCTATCCGGTCGGCCAGCTGGTCGGCCTCGTCGAGGTACTGCGTGGTCAGCAACACGGTGGTGCCCTGGGCGACCAAGCCCCTGACGATCTCCCAGACCTGGTTCCTGCTGCGCGGGTCGAGCCCGGTCGTGGGCTCGTCGAGGAAGATCAGTTCGGGGGGGACGACCAGGCTCGCCGCGATGTCGATGCGCCGGCGCATCCCGCCGGAGTACTTCTTCACCTGCCGGTCGGCCGCCTCGGCAAGGCCGAACGCGTCGAGCAGGTCGGCCGCCCGCTCCTTGCCTCGGGGGCGTGAGTAGCCGAGCAGCCTGGCGAGCAGCAACAGGTTCTCCGCCCCGGTGAGGTCCTCGTCGACCGACGCGTACTGCCCGGTGAGGCCCACCCTGCTTCGCACCGCCTGGGCGTCACGCACGACGTCGTAGCCGAGCACTTGCGCCTCTCCGGCGTCGGGCTGCAGGAGCGTGGCCAGCATGCGGATCGTGGTGGTTTTGCCCGCCCCGTTCGGACCGAGCACGCCAAACACGCTCCCGGCGCTCACGGACAGGTCGACACCGGCGACCGCGTGGGTCTCGCCGAAGCTCTTCTTCAACCCTCTCGTCTCGATCGCGAGTTTTCCCATGGGTTCGAGTCCTTCTCTCGGTGTTGCGGACGGATTAGTTGAGCCTAGTCAAGTTTGATTACTTGGTCAGAGTGGCACAGGGAGGAGCGTCTAGTCAAGTTTGATTAGAGGTGCATTTTGAGGGGATCGGGGACCGTTCGCCATGACCCCGGATCGTCGGCCATGGTGTAGGCGCCCTCGGAGAGTCGTTTGCTCAGGCTCTTCGCCCACTCCAGTTCGGTGCGTGCGTGTCCCGCCCACAGTTCGGCCTGCTCGCGGACGTGCTCGGGGATGTGCTCGGGGATGTCCCGAGCGGGGTGCTCTCGCCACTCGGCCCGCACTGCGAGTTCCGCTTCCAGGCGTGCGACCCGCTCGCTGACGTGCGCGATGGCGTCTGACCTGGTCAGCATGGGCAACATGGCGATGGACGCGTTGAGCATGTCCGGGTCGTGGGTGCGCCGCAGGCCGTCGCGGACCAGTTCGACCAGCTCGTCACGTCCTTGAGCGGTTGCGCGGTAGAGAACGCGTTCCGGTCCGGAGTTGCCCGGTTCGGCGTGTTCGGTGAGGAGGCCGTCAGCTGCTGCCTTCTTCAGTGCGTGGTAGATCGAGCCGGGTTTGATCTTGGCCCAGGTTTCCGCACGCCAGCTCTGCAGTTCGGACCGCACCTGGTAGCCATGCGCGCCGCCGGAGAGGTGCACGATACCGATCACCAGGAGCTTCGTCGCCGACATGCGCCCACTCTGCTGAATGTGCCGTCGGCGGACGTCACGCGGAGTGTCATCTCGTTCATGGCTTCGCTCCACTTCTCGATGCGTGTCCGTCACCGTCGGAGCAGGCCGACCAGGTTTGAGGTCCTGGACCTGCGAGCCCAGGCGATCACCACAGCCCCGACCAGGAGGGCCAGTGGCAGCCACGCGCTCTCCTCCAGGAGGAACACGTTGGTGATGGCCGCGCCGACCAGCACGGCGGCCAGCCCGAGAGCGGCGAGGCCCGAGAGCAGCGGGATCAGCAGCCCGACCGCGCCGGCGATCTCCAGGGCGCCGACCACGTAGCGCAGCCACTGACCCGCTCCGATCTCGGTGAACATTTCAACCATGAAGGGTGCGCCGGTGACCTTCATGATGCCGCCCCCGGCGAACTGGAGGGCCAGGCCTGCCTGCAGCACCCACAATCCGACGTTGGTTGCGCGGCCGGGCTTGCGGGTGATCGCCGGAGCGTCGGTGTGCACTGTGGTGCTCATCGCACTGTCTCCTTCTATCTGCGAACGGATTGCTCGAGCTAGTCAAATTTGAGTACTTGGTCAGAGTGCCACGAGGAGGACCGTCTAGTCAAGTTTGATTAGAAGTGCATCTTGAGGGGATCGTGGACCGTTCGCCACGACCCCGGGTCATCGGCCATGGTGTAGGCGCCCTCGGACAGTCGTTTGCTCAGGCTCTTCGCCCACTCCAGTTCGGTGCGTGCGTGTCCCGCCCACAGTTCGGCCTGCTCGCGGACGTGCTCGGGGATGCCGGGGTTCGGGTTCTCCCACCCCTCGGCCTGCACGACGAGTTCCGCTTCCAGGCGTGCGACCCGCTCGCTGACGTGCGCGATGGCGTCTGACCTGGTCAGCATGGGCAACATGGCGATGGACGCGTTGAGCATGTCCGGGTCGTGGGTGCGCCGGAGGCCGTCGCGGACCAGTTCGACCAGCTCGTCACGTCCCCGGGCTGTCACGCGGTACAGAACGCGCTCCGGCCCGGAGTTGCCCGGCTCGGCGTGTTCGGTGAGGAGGCCGTCGGCCGCTGCCTTCTTCAGTGCGTGGTAGATCGAGCCGGGTTTGATCTTGGCCCAGGTTTCCGCGTGCCAATTCTGCAGTTCGGACCGCACCTGGTAGCCATGCGCGCCGCCGGAGAGGTGCACGATACCGATCACCAGGAGCTTCGTCGCCGACATGCACCCACCTCCGCTCAATCGCCTCGGCAGCCAGCGCAAGCGCTGCCTGCGCTCGGTTCACTCACTTGTAGGCACCAGCATATGAGCATCCCGGTACTGACCGCGGTGAGCACGCCGAACCCGATGCGGGCTGACCGTGCCGGAGGCGGCGACATTGCGCGATCTGGTGTTCGCCGGTGCGGCGCTGCACAACGCCGTCGAGCGGGCAGACACCGAGGTGGCGGGCGATACCGCGCGGCTCGCTGCCACTGCCTTCCCGCAGCGTGCGGTATCCGGCGCCACAGGCCCCGGGCCGCCGGATCCCGTGTCGCCGGCCCCGTTTCACCTGGCCCCGGGTCACCGAACGCCCGGATACCGCCGTCAGCGCAGGAGGTCGTCGGGGGTGAGCGGCAGTCCGCGGACCCCGGACACCGGTGGCGAGGTTACGCCGGCCGACAGTTCAGACTCCGCGGGCTCACGGTTGCAGTAGCCCATCCCCAACCGGATACCATCAGCTCGTGCTGAGCAGAGTCCGTGTGCGTATTGGTCGTGTCCGGAGGGGTGTGGTAATTCACGACATCGGAGCTGGGCGAAGTCGGCCGGCAGATCCTGTTCAGGGTTGCGCCGCGCCTCAGCGCCGACCACCCAGATCTCCTTGCACCGCAATAGCTGCCGCGGCGCCTGGAACGGGGCGATCTCGTACACCATCCGGGCCACCCGTTCCCGTTCCCGTCCCCGGGTGTCGGTGCGATAGATCAGGCTTGACCAGTCACCGGATCCGAGCGGCTATCAGGTCAGGTTCCCCGCTGTCGCGTACCGGCGGATCAACGCCAACGCCTCGATCACCGGCCGGTGATCGAGG
>NZ_JBSGJD010000336.1:0-8347 GCF_053605405.1 Amycolatopsis sp. NPDC003861 | reverse complement strand
GAACGCACCGAACGCCACATTGGGGCGCATCGGTCAGGGGCGCAGCTGGCGGCCTTCGGCGTCCGCGCCGCCGTTGACCAGCAGCATGATGCCGTCGATGATCGGCCAGAACACGCCGACGCCGGTGCAGAAGGTGGCGAAGAGCTGGGCGATGCCCAGGCCGGTCTGGCCGGTGTAGAACCGGCCGACGCCGAAGGGCAGCACGATCTGCAGCACCCCGGCCACCGTCTTCGACCGGTGCGAGTAGACGACGGGCGGCGGCCCGTAAGGCATCGCCATGGGCATCGAGGGTGGCGGCGCGTACACCTGCTGCGTCGACATCGGCATGGTGCCCGGTGGCGGCCCGAAGAAGCCGGGGTGCGGGTGCGGCAGGTCGCGGAACAGCGGCCGCAGCTCGCCCAGGGTCGTCGCCGCGTAGGCGTCGGTCACGCGCGTCTCGTACTCGTCCGGGGTGATGCGGCCCATGCCGAAGTGATCGGCGAGCAGCCTCGCTGCTTCCTCGCGCTCGGCCGTGCCGATGCGCAGCTCCTCGGACCCCATGGATCCACGGTAACCGAACGGGGTTTCTGCCGGGTCACGAGCGCCCGGCGGCCTAAGGTGACGACCGTGGCAGCCCCGGGCAGCACGGACGGCGTGATCGCCGCGTACCTCGACCACCTGGTCGTCGAACGTGGGACCGCGCGCAACACCCTGGACAGCTACGCCCGTGACCTGCGCCGGTACGCCGCGCACCTGGACGGGCTGGGCGTCGCGAAGATCGCCGACGTCACCTCCGCGCACGTCACGGCCTTCGGCGCCGCGCTGCGCGAAGGCGACGACGAGCACCAGCCCCTGGCCGCGTCGTCGGCCGCCCGGGCCCTGGTCGCCGTGCGGGGCCTGCACAAGTTCGCGCACGCCGAAGGGCTCACCGAGCACAACCCGGCCCGCGAGGTCCGGCCGCCGACGCCGGCGAAGCGGCTGCCCAAGGCGTTGCCGGTCGACGACGTGCTGCGGCTGCTCGAGACCCCACCGCCCGACGGCGAGCGCCCGCTGCGCGACCGCGCGCTGCTGGAGGTGCTCTACTCCACCGGCGCCCGGATCTCCGAGGCGGTCGGCCTGGACATCGACGACGTCGACGCCGCCGAGCGCACCGTGCTGCTCGACGGCAAGGGCGGCAAGCAGCGGCTGGTGCCGATCGGCCGTCCCGCGCTCGCCGCGCTGCACGCCTACACCGTCCGCGCCCGCCCGGCGCTCGCCGCGCACGGCCGGGGCACGGCGGCGCTGTTCCTCAACGCCCGCGGCAGCCGGCTGTCGCGGCAGAGCGCGTGGCAGGTCCTCAAGGACACCGCCGAACGGGCGGGCATCAAGGCCGCGGTTTCGCCGCACACGCTCCGCCACTCCTTCGCCACGCACCTGCTCGAAGGCGGCGCGGACGTCCGCGTCGTCCAAGAACTCCTCGGCCACGCGTCGGTGACGACGACCCAGGTGTACACGCTGGTCACGGTCAACACCCTGCGCGAGGTCTACGCGACCGCGCACCCGCGGGCACTGGGCTAGACGGCCCTATCCATCCATGCCCCCACCGCCGCCCTCAACGGAGGCGCTGCGCGCCGCTGTGTCTTTCAAGCGAAGGGCCTTCGTAGCCTGCACCGACGGTCGAGTGACATTGCCCCGTCGAGTCCGGCGCGTTGCTTTGCCGGGGCTCCGACTCCGCGCATAGGCTGCGGCGGACGCTGACGAACAAGGAGCTTTCGCGCCATGTCGACACCGAACCAGCCGGCCGTCCCGGCCGAGTCCGCCGGGTCGGCGGCGGCGAACCTCAGCCAGGTCACCATCGCGACACCCGCCGACCACGACGGCGACGATTCCGCCGAGCGCAACGGCAAGAAGGTGAAGCTCGAGGGCATCGGGCCGACCGGCCGCCCGATCCGCGAGCACCCCGATCCGGCGCCGCTGGACAAGCACGGCCCGGCCAAGATCATGGCGATGTGCAACCAGAAGGGCGGCGTCGGCAAGACGACGTCGACCATCAACCTGGGTGCCGCCCTCGCCGAGTACGGGCGGCGGGTGCTGCTCGTCGACTTCGACCCGCAGGGCGCGCTCGCCGTCGGCCTCGGCATCCAGCCGCACGAGCTGGACCAGACGGTCTACAACGCCATCATGGAGCGCTCGGTCAGCGCCACCGACGTGCTGATGAAAACCCGCGTCGACGGCGTTGACCTGCTGCCGAGCAACATCGACCTGTCCGCGGCGGAGGTCCAGCTCGTCGCCGAGGTAGGGCGCGAGCACACGTTGTTACGGGTCCTTCGTCCGGTCATGAACGACTACGACTATGTTCTTGTCGACTGCCAGCCCTCGCTCGGCCTGCTCACGGTGAACGCGCTGACCGCCGCGGACGGCGTGATCATCCCGCTGGAGTGCGAGTTCTTCAGTCTGCGAGGCGTCGCCCTCCTGATCGACACCATCGAGAAGGTGCAGGAACGCCTCAACCCCAAACTGGACATCGTCGGGATTCTCGCCACCATGTACGACCCGAGAACCCTGCATTCGAAGGAGGTCATGGCTCGCGTGGTGGAGGCATTCGGCGAGACCGTGTTCGACACGGTCATCAACCGCACCGTGCGGTTCCCCGAGACGACGGTCGCGGGTGAGCCGATCACGACCTGGGCGCCCAAGTCGGCCGGCGCGGCGGCGTACCGCCAGCTGGCCCGCGAGGTGATCGCTCGGTGAGCAGGCGCGCCTCCCTGCCCGGAGCGTCGGAACTCTTCAGGATCACCTCCAGTCCCGCCCTCGATCTCCCTCCCCAGGCACCGCCCGAGCCGGTCGAGGAGCCCCAGCCGAAGCCTTCGGGCAACGGCCGGGCCGACCAGCTCGCCCGCAGCGCGGCCCCGCACGGCTCCGGCCGGACCAAGCACGACGCGAAGATCACCGTGTACGTCTCCGGCGACGAGCTGGTGGCCATGGAGCAGGCCCGCTTGACGCTGCGCGCGAAGCACGACCTGGTCGTCGACCGCGGCCGGCTGGTCCGCGAGGCCGTGGCGGTGCTGCTGGCCGACTTCAACCAGAACGGCGACGAATCGGTGCTGGTCCAGCGGCTGCGGGTGGTCGGATCAGACGGCGGCGAAACCGAGGGCTGATGGACGAGCCGGAACCGGCTCCGGAGGTCCCCGAAGAGCACCAGACCGTGCACGGCGGGATGATCCCCGAAGGCGTCAACACCGAAGAGCTGAGCACGTCGAAGTTCAAGGTGCGGCTGGCCAACTTCGAGGGACCGTTCGACCTGCTGCTGCAGCTGATCTCGCAGCACCAGCTCGACGTCACCGAAGTGGCGTTGCACCAGGTCACCGACGACTTCATCGCGTACACGCGCGCGCTGGGGACCGACTGGAACCTCGACGAGACCACGGAGTTCCTGGTCATCGCGGCCACGCTCCTGGACCTGAAGGCGGCGCGGCTGCTGCCCGCGGCCGAGGTCGAGAGCGAGGACGACCTGGCGCTGCTGGAGGCCCGCGACCTGCTGTTCGCGCGGGTGCTGCAGTACCGCGCGTACAAGCAGGTGGCGGCGCTGTTCGGCGAGCTGGAGCAGGGCGCGCTGCGGCGGTACCCGCGGTCGGTGGCCCTGGAGGAGCGGTTCGTCGGGCTGCTGCCCGAGGTGATGCTGGGCGTGACGCCGCAGAAGTTCGCCGACATCGCGGTGGCGGTGTTCCGCCCGAAGCCGCCGCCGACGGTGTCGATCGCGCACATCCACATGGGCCGCATCTCGGTGCGCGAGCACGCGGCGATCCTGCGGGTGATGCTGGCCGAACGCGGGCAGGCGACGTTCGGCGAGCTGGTCGACGACTGCGACCACACGGTGGAGATCGTGGCGCGCTTCCTGGCGCTGCTGGAGCTCTACCGCGAGGCGACGGTCCAGTTCGAGCAGAGCGAGGCCCTGGCCGAGCTGCACGTCCGCTGGACGGGCGGCTCGAAGGAAGAAGCCTCCGCGGCGGCCGAGCTGGACCGCGCGTTCGGAGACGAAGAGGAGTACGGGTGAGCCCGGAGAACGACGAAGTGGCCGAAGCCCCACAGCCGCCGGCGGCCGAAGAAGCCGAACCGGCCGCGGCCGAGCTCGCGCTCGACGAGGCACTGTCCGGCGAGCCGGTGACCGAAGACGGCGAGCCGGTCGAACCCCTCGTGGCGGAAGAAGCCGAGCCCGCGCCCGCGGAGCCCGAAGCCGCCGCCGAGCCCGATCCGACCGGTCCGGAATCCGATCTGGTCGCCGCCGGTGACGCCGACTCCATGCCGGACGTCACCTCCGACGAGGACCTCGAAGCCGCCCTCGAGGCGCTGCTGCTCATCGTCGACTCGCCGGCCAGCGAAGAGCTGCTCGCCGATACCCTCGGCCAGCCCAAGGCGCGGATCGTCGTCGCCCTGCGGACCATGGCGCAGAAGTTCACCGACCGGACGTCCGGGATCGACCTGCGGCGCGTCGGCGAAGGGTGGCGGTTCTACACTAGAGACGTCTATGCCCCGTTCGTGGAGAAGCTCCTGCTGGACGGCCAGCGGTCGAAGCTGACCCGGGCCGCGCTGGAGAGCCTCGCCGTGATCGCGTACCGGCAGCCGGTGACCCGCGCGCGGGTGGCCGCGGTGCGCGGCGTGAACGTGGACGGCGTGATCCGGACGCTGCTCGCGCGCGGCCTCATCGAAGAGATGGGGACCGATCCCGAGACGACCGGCACGCTGTACGTGACGACCGAGCTGTTCCTGGAGCGACTGGGGCTGTCGTCACTGAACGACCTCCCCGCCATCGCTCCGTTGCTACCCGAAGTGGACACCATCGATGACATCCAGTGAACACCCCGACGGCGTCCGGCTGCAGAAGGTGCTGTCGCAAGCCGGGGTCGCCTCCCGGCGCGCGGCGGAGGACCTGATCGTCGCCGGCCGGGTCGAGGTGGACGGCGAGGTCGTCACCGAGCTGGGCCGCCGCGTCGACCCGGACAACGCGATCATCCACGTCGACGGCACCCGGGTGAACCTGCGCGACGACCTCATCTACCTCGCCCTGAACAAGCCCAAGGGCGTGCACTCGACGATGTCGGACGACCGCGGCCGCCCCTGCGTCGGCGACTACCTGCGCGGCCGCTACGAGGAGACGCCCGGCGTCGTGCACGTCGGACGGCTCGACGAGAACACCGAGGGCCTGCTGCTGCTCACCAACGACGGCGACCTCGGGCACCGGCTGATGCACCCGTCGTACCGGGTCCTCAAGACCTACCTCGCCGAGGTCGACGGGCTCGTGCCGCGCGGGCTCGGCAAGGAGCTGCGGCGCGGCTGGGAACTGCCGGACGGCATCGTCAAGGTCGACCAGTTCCGCGTGAAGGACATGCACTCCGGCAAGTCGCTGGTCGAGCTCGTGATCCACGAGGGCAAGAAGCACATCGTGCGCCGCTTGCTCAAGGACACCGGGCACCCGGTGCTGAAGCTGGTGCGCACCGCCGTCGGCGACGTCCAGCTCGGCAACCAGCGCGTCGGCTCGATCCGCCGGCTGACCAAGACCGAGGTCGGCGCGCTCTACCGCAACGTCGAGCTCTGATATTCGGCGGTCACGAACCCGTCCAGGGTCTCGTCGCCCGGACGGTCGTACTTCGCGGCCAGTTCGGCGTGGGAGACGACGGCCGGCTCCCAGCCGTGGCCGCGCAGCCACTCCGGCGCCTCGTCGCCGAGACCGCCCAGCCACAGCCGGGTGACGCGCTCGGCGCCCGGGGTCGCCTTGGCGCGGGCGAGCAGGCCGTCCCGCGTTTCGGCCGACCGGTGCTCGAACGACACCCGGCTGCCCGGCGCGGACAGCTCGGTCACGGTCGAGAGCAGCGCTTCGGCGTCTTCGCGGGACAGGTAGACCAGGAGGCCCTCGGCCAGCCAGGCGGTGGGAACGCTCGCGTCGAACCCGGCCGTCCGCAGCGCATCGGCCCAGTCGTCGCGCAGGTCGGCCGGGACCACGACGCGCTCGCACGACGGTTCGGCGCCCCGGGCGGCCAGCACCTCGTCCTTGAAGGCGAGGACCTCGGGCAGGTCGAGCTCGAACAACCGCACTCCCGGCGGCCAGGCGAGCCGGAACGCGCGGGCGTCGAGGCCCGCGGCGAGCACCACGACCTGCGAGCACCCGGCGGCCAGCAGGTAGTCGTCGTAGAACCGGGTGCGGATCGCCACCTGCCGGGCGAAGATCGCGCCGAGGCCGCCCTCCGGGGTTTCGCCCGGCGCGACGGGCAGCAGGGCGCTGCCCGCAGCGTGGAACGCGGCCGCGTACGGATCGTCGAACAGGCGATCCGGGCGGCGGCTTTCGTACGCGCGCAGGGCGGCGACACCGACGGCGGTGACGCTCACGGCGGGCAGGGACTCCGTCATGATTTCCAACGTACGCCCGACTTTCCGCCGTGGTGGGCGGTCGCGGTTACTCGCTAGCGTGACGGGTATGCGACTCGGAGTGGTGTGCGGGGTGCTCGCGGTGCTCCTGTCCGGTGCGGTGGTGCCCGCCGCCGCGGCCACGCAGGGGAGCGAGCCGGTCTACGACTACGCGAAGGCGATCCGCGAAACCGTCTGGGTCGACATCGGCCGCGACGGCGACGGGGACGGCCGCTCCGACCGCGTCGCCGCCGACATCGTCCGGCCGGGTGAAGCGACCTCACGCGTTCCGGTGATCATGGACGCCAGCCCGTACTACTCGTGCTGCGGCCGCGGCAACGAGAGCGAGCTGAAGTCCTACGACAGCGCCGGGAAGCCGGTGAAGTTCCCGCTGTTCTACGACAACTACTTCGTCCCGCGCGGGTACGCGATCGTGCTGGTCGACCTGGCCGGGACGAACCGCTCGGCCGGCTGCGCGGACGTCGGCGGCGCGTCGGACGTCGACTCCGCGCGCAAGGTCGTCGACTGGCTGAACGGCCGCGCGACCGGCTACAGCGCGAAGACCGGCGGCAGTACGGTGCCGGCGAGCTGGAGCACCGGGAACGTCGGGATGATCGGCAAGTCCTACGACGGCACGATCGCCAACGGCGTCGCGGCGACCGGGGTGGCGGGCCTGAAGACGATCGTCCCGATCTCGGCGATCAGCTCCTGGTACGACTACTACCGCTCGGACGGCGCGACCTTCGGCTTCAACCCGGACGGGCTCGCGCGCACGGTCGAAGCGCGCAACGGCGGGCAGAACTGCTCGGCGCAGAACCAGGTGCTGGCCTCCGGCGCCACCGCGAACGGCGACTACGGGCCGCTCTGGGCGGACCGTGACTACGTGCGGCGGGCGGGCAACGTGCGGGCGAGCGTGCTGTTGTCCCACGGCGTCAACGACCTCAACGTCAAGACCATCCACTTCGGACAGTGGTGGGCCGGGCTGAAGGTCGAGAAGAAGATCTGGCTGTCGCAGACCGGGCACGTCGACCCGTTCGACTACCGGCGTGCGGACTGGGTCGACCTGCTGCACCGGTGGTTCGACCACTACCTGCTGGGGATCGACAACGGCGTCCAGAACGGGCCACAGGCCAGCGTCGAGCGGCAACCGGACCAGTGGGCGGACCAGAGCGCGTACCCGGCGGCCGGCGCGGTGGCGACGACGCTGCGGCCGGGGGCGTCCGGCACGCTGGGCACTTCCCCGTCGTCCGGGACGGCGTCGTTCACCGACAACCCGAGCCTGGGCGAGGACACCTGGGTGACGAACCCGGGCAGTGCGGCGGTGACGTACTCGACCGGGGCGCTGACGTCCGACGTGCAGGTGTCGGGGACGACTTCAGTGACGGTGACGGCAACGCCGAGCACGTCGTCGGCGCGGGTGTCGGCGCTGCTGGTGGACCTGGGAGCGGCGACGATCCGCAACTTCGCGGGGAGCGGCGAGGGGATCAAGACGGGAAGCTCCGAGAACTGCTGGGGCTCGTCGTCCGCCGGTGACGACGCCTGCTACCGGATCGCTTCCGCGGACGTGAAGAAGGTGAACTACACGATCCTCAGCCGCGGCTGGGCGGACCTGGCGAACTACGCGTCCCTTTCGCAGGAACGGCCGCTGACCCCGGGCACGGCGTACACGATGACGTTCCGGCTGGCCTCGACGGACCACATCGTGCCGCGCGGGCACGCGCTGGCGTTGATCATCGGCGGCACGGACGGCAGCTTCATCCGCGGACCCGCCCAGCCGGGCCGGGTGACACTGGACCTGGCCCGGACGTCGGCTTCGGTCCCGCTGGCCGGCTCGATCCCGGCGGCGACCACCCACCCGGCCCTCGACACGAGCGCGTTCGTGCCGTCGGCGGGCCGGGCCGACCTGCGCTAGTTCGACTCGCCCCAAGCGCCCCAATGTGGCGTTGGTTGCGTCCAGCGCACCCAATGTGGCGTTCGGTGCGTCCAATGC
>NZ_JBSGJD010000335.1:0-8409 GCF_053605405.1 Amycolatopsis sp. NPDC003861 | reverse complement strand
CCGCGGGGGTGGGCCCGCTTGGGGGGTGGGCGGCGCGGGCTAGTCCGGGGTGGGGGGGTCCGGTCGTTGTTTGGGTGTCGACCCTCGCCACCCCCCGCGAACCCGCGAGGCCGGTTTTACGGCGCGACCGGCCCCGGGATGGCGTACAGCTTCTCCCCGGCCCAGTGGACGACGTCCCGGACCGGCGCGGCCGGCGGTGCGGGCCGGAAGTTGGCGGCGTCGTCGATGCTGCCGGTGCCGTCGTAGACCGCGCGTTGCGGGTAGGCGAACACCGGGCGGGTCCGGGTCACCGTGCCGGCGGCGTCGCGGCCGGTCGCGGTGACCACCGTGGGCGTCGTGCCGCGTTCGACCCAGGCGACCAGCTGCTCGAGCGGGTCGAACTCGGTGAGCGTGGTGCCGCCGCCGCAGTGGTAGAGCGACGGGACCATGAACAGCCGCGCCCAGTCCTGCGGGCGGCCGTGGGTGAGCCGCTGGTAGTAGTCGAGGGTGCCGGCGGGCGGGATGGCTTCGTCGTTCCAGCCGTGCCAGAGCAGCAGCTTGCCGCCGCGCCGCTGGAACACCGAGAGGTCGAGGCTCAGGGCGTCGTAGCGGACCCCGACCGGGGTGAGCCGGTCGAATTCGCGGCGGGTGAAGGCGAAGGTGTCGACGGTCGACGCCGGTGCGCCGATCGGGTAGCCGAGGTAGCGCAGGTAGTTGTCGGCGAGGTTGCGGGCGAAGGAGAAGCCGCCGGTCTCGGGGGTGGCGATGATCCACCCGGCCCACGACAGCTCGGATCCGGGCAGCTGGCCGCCGGGGTAGAGCAGTGTGCCGCGCTCGTCGACGGGCGGCGAGTACAGCTTGCGGACGACTCCGGCCTGGGCCGGGGTGAGGCAGGACGGCGTGTCGGCGCCGGCGCAGGTCAGTGTGGCCGGGTCGAAGCGGCAGGTGCGGGGGTCGTCGAGCTGGCCGTCGGCGAGCCCGTCGAGGCGGTCGCAGGCGGCCAGGACGGCGTTGTGCAGGGCGGGCAGCTTGGCGGCGGTGAGGATCGGGCTGCCGTCGGCGGCGCTGTTCACCCGGGCGAGCCAGGTCTGGTACACCCCGAGCAGCGGGCCCCAGTAGTTCGCGGGGGCGCCGGCGTCGATGCCGTCGAAGTCGGCCGGGTAGCGCTGGGCGAGCAGGAGGCCTTCGCGGCCGCCGTCGGAGCAGCCGCTGAAGTAGGACTTGCGCGGCGGGGCGCCGTAGAAGGCCTGGATGATCGCTTTCGAGGCGCGGGAGACGACGTGGGGTGCGCGGAACTCGAAGTCGTTGCGCGCGGCCTGGTCGTTGGCGCCCCAGCGGCCGTCGTCGACGATGGCGGGCGTGGTGCCGACGTGGCCGTCGTCGGTGGCCGCGACCGCGACGTCGCCGCCGTGGGGCAGGCCGCAGTCGGCGAAGGCGGGCGGGTTGACCACGCCACAGAAGCCGCCGCAGCCGTACTGCAGGTAGCGCCCGGCGTAGGTGGTGGGCAGGCGCAGCTCGAACCGGACGGCGGGTTCGACGTACCCCTGGACGCCGCAGTATTCGGGGTCGGTCGCGGTGGCCGCGACGACGGCCGCCGAGGTGACGTGGGTGGGCGCGCCCGGAAGGGCGAAGCCGCGGACCAGGCCGGCGCAGGAGGTCACCGGCCGGACGGCCGAAGCGGTCGCCGCGGTGGCGGTGGCCGGGGTGAATGTGGTGGTGGCGAGCGCCAAGGTGGCGATCGCGGTGAAGATCCGGAACGTTCTCATCGGGCCCCCGTTTTCCGCGTTGTCTGATTCCGGTCAGGTTTGGCGAGCGGTCTTGACATCGATGTCACCCGCGCGTTTCCCTTCGTTGGCGCCGCCGGTCCCCGCCTGCGCGGCGCTGCTGAATCCGCCCTCCGAGCTTGGAGCAACGATGCCCCGAAGCGCCAGACCGCCGGTCGCTTTCCTGGTGACCGCCGCCGCGGTCGCCGCCGGCCTGGTCGCCCTCCCCGCGGCCTCGTCCGCCGCCGAAGACGCCCTCCCCGCCGACTTCTCGTCCTCCTTCGAGCCCGGTGACGTCCAGCCGACGTGGACCGACACCGTCGACACCGACGCGGCGGGCAAGCCGCGCGCGTCCGGGATCAACGGCGCGAACGGCACCGCGATCCCCGGCGACATCCGCGGCAAGGTGACCGAAACCAGCGCCACCAGCGAGAACACCGGCGGCGGCGAGGTCGTCGCCAACCTGGTCGACGGCACCACCGACACGAAGTGGCTGTCCTGGGACCCGACGGCCTCGGCGCAGATCACGCTGTCGGAGCCGACGTCGATCACGCACTACGCGATCTCCTCGGCCAACGACTTCGCCGAGCGCGACCCGAAGGACTGGACCCTCCAGGGCTCGAACGACGCTTCGAGCTGGACCGACCTCGACAAGCAGGCCGATCAGGCCTTCACCGAACGGTTCCAGCAGAAGGACTACAAGCTCGCCGCGCCGACCCCGGCGTACAAGTACTTCCGGCTGGACATCACCCGCAACAACGGCGGCCCGATCCTGCAGCTGTCGGAGCTGCTGCTGGCCAACGACGAGCCGGCCCCGCCGCCGCTGCCGAACATGCGCACCTTCACCGACGCGGGCCCGACCAGCGGGTACACGAACAAGAACCGGGTCGGCTTCACCGGGCTCAAGGCGTTCCGCTACTCCGGCAGCCAGACCGAGGCCCACGGCTTCTCCTACAACAAGGTCTTCGACGTCGACGTCCCCGTCGTGCCCTCGACCGAACTGTCCTACAAGGTGCAGCCGCAGTTCATCACCGGCGACCTCAAGTACCAGAGCACGAACGTCGCGATCGACCTGGTCTTCACCGACGGCACCCGCCTGCGCGACCTGGGCGCGACCGACCAGTACGGGTTCCCGCTGACCCCGGAGGGCCAGGGCAAGAGCAAGGTCCTCTACACCAACCAGTGGAACCTGGTCCGTTCGGCGATCGGCACGGTGGCCAAGGGCAAGACGATCGACCGGATCCTGGTCGGCTTCGACAACCCCGACGGCCCCGGCTCGCTGCAGGGCTGGCTCGACGACGTCAAGATCTCCGCGACGCCGACCCCGCCGGCCAGCACCCGCCCGAGTGACAACGTGCTCACCACGCGCGGCACGATGGCCAACGGCAGCTTCTCCCGCGGCAACAACTTCCCCGCCACCGCGGTGCCGCACGGGTTCAACTTCTGGACCCCGGTCACCGACGCCAACGCCGACAACGGCGACGTGCGGTGGATGTACAACTACCACAGCCAGAACAACGAGCAGAACCTGCCGGAGCTGCAGGCCTTCGCTGTCAGCCACGAGCCGAGCCCGTGGATGGGCGACCGGCAGACCTTCCAGGTGATGCCGTCCGCGGCCGCCGGTGTCCCGGACGCCAACCGCGACGCGCGGGCGCTGCCGTTCAAGCACGACAACGAGACCGCTCGCGCGCATTACTACGGGGTGCAGTTCGAGAACGGGATCAAGACCGAGATCGCCCCCACCGACCACGCGGCGGTGTTCCGGTTCTCCTTCCCGGGCAGCGACTCGAGCCTGATCTTCGACAACTACAAGAACCAGGGCGGGCTGACCCTCGACACCGCGAACGGCACGCTGTCGGGCTACACCGACGTCAAGAGCGGCCTGTCGGCCGGGGCGGGGCGGATGTTCGTCTACGCCACATTCGACAAGCCGGTCACCGCGGGCGGGAAGATCACCGGCCAGGGCCGCGACAACGTCACCGGGTACCTGCGGTTCGCCGCCGGCGCCGACAAGACGGTGACCATGCGGATCGCGACGTCGCTGATCAGCGTGGACCAGGCGAAGAAGAACCTGGCGCAGGAGATCGCCCCGAACGCGACCTTCGACTCCGTCCGCGACGCCGCGCAGCGCCTGTGGGACGACCAGCTGAAGGTGATCGAGGTCGAGGGCGCGTCGAAGGACCAGCTCACGACGCTGTACTCGAACCTGTACCGGCTGTTCCTCTACCCGAACTCGGCGTTCGAGAACACCGGCACTCCGGAGAAGCCGAAGTACCAGTACGCGAGCTTCGTCTCGCCGAAGGCGGGCGCGGACACCCCGACGCAGACCGGCGCGAAGATCGTCGACGGCCAGACCTACGTCAACAACGGGTTCTGGGACACCTACCGCACGACCTGGCCGGCGTATTCGCTGCTCACGCCGGACATGGCCGGGAAGATGGTCGACGGGTTCGTGCAGCAGTACCGCGACGGCGGCTGGATCTCGCGGTGGTCCTCGCCGGGTTACGCCGACCTGATGACCGGTACCAGCTCCGACGTCGCCTTCGCCGACGCCTACCTCAAGGGCGTCCGCAACTTCGACGTCAAGGCGTCCTACGACGCGGCGCTGAAGAACGCGACGGTGACCCCGCCGAACAACGCGGTCGGCCGCAAGGGCATCGACGAGGGCATCTTCCTCGGCTACTCGCCCAACACCGCCGACCACGGGTTCTCGTGGTCGATCGAGGGCTACGTCAACGACTACGGCATCGCGAACCTGTCGAAGAAGCTCTACGACGAAGCCCCGGCGAGCGACCCGCGCAAGCAGGAGTACCTGGCCAACTACGAGTACTTCACCAGCCGCGCGCAGCAGTACGTGAACCTGTTCGACCCGAGCGTCGGGTTCTTCCAGGGCCGCGACGCGCAGGGCAAGTTCAGCCGCTCGCCGCAGGACTACGACCCGCGGGTGTGGGGCATCGACTACACCGAGACCGACGGCTGGGGCATGGCGTTCTCCGTGCCGCAGGACGGTCAGGGCCTGGCGAACCTCTACGGCGGCAAGGCGGGCCTGGCGAAGAAGCTCGACGCGTTCTTCGCCGACCAGGAGACCGCGAACTTCCCGGGTTCCTACGGTGGGGTGATCCACGAGATGCGGGAGGCCCGCGACGTGCGGATGGGCCAGCTCGGCCACTCCAACCAGGCCTCGCACCACACGCTCTACATGTACGACTACGCGGGCCAGCCGGCCAAGACGCAGGCGAAGGTCCGCGAGGCGCTCTCGCGGCTCTACACCGGCAGCGAGATCGGCCAGGGCTACGCGGGTGACGAGGACAACGGCGAGCAGTCGGCGTGGTGGACGTTCAGCGCGCTGGGCTTCTACCCGCTGCAGATGGGCAGCCCGGACTACGCGATCGGGTCGCCGCTGTTCAAGAAGGCGACGATCCACCTGGCCGGCGGCAAGGACCTGGTGATCAACGCGCCGAAGAACAGCGCGAAGAACGTCTACGTCCAGGGTGTGAAGGTCAACGGCAAGGCGTACTCCTCGACGTCGCTGCCGCACGACCTGATCGCGAAGGGCGGCAAGATCGACTTCGACATGGGCCCGAACCCCTCGTCGTGGGGCACCGGCCCGAACGACGCGCCGAAGTCGATCACCACGGGCGACGCCGCGCCGGCGCCGCTGCACGACGAGACCGGCCCCGGCAAGGGGACGCTGTCCACTTCGGACGGGTCGAACGCGGCCGCGCTGGTGGACAACACCTCGCGCACCCAGGCGGCGGTCACCGGTGCGGTGCAGTACCAGCTGAACTCGACCGACGAGGCCGTCGCGAACTACACGCTGACGTCCCAGACCGGCGCGGGTGACCCGAAGAGCTGGGTGCTGAAGGGCTCCTACGACGGCAAGACGTGGGCGGTGGCCGACCGGCAGGAGAACCAGGCGTTCAGCTGGCGGCAGCAGACCCGCGCGTTCAAGGTGGCGAACCCGGCGCACTACGCCTACTACCGGCTCGAGGTGACCGCGACCAGCACCGGCGCCCCGGCGCAGCTGGCCGAGTTCGAGCTGCTGGGCAAGCCGGACGCGGCGTGCACGAAGACGATCACGGGTGCCTCGTCGGGCCCGCTGTCGGTTTCGAGCGGGACGGTGTGCCTGGAGAACGCGACGGTGTCGGGCCCGGTCACGGTGAGCGGCGGCGCGTCGCTGATCGTCCGCGGCGGCCAGGTCAAGGGCCCGCTGGCGGCGACGGGGGCGGCTCAGGTGGTGCTGAACCGCACGAAGGTGGCCGGTCCGGTGGCGATCACCGGGGCGACCGGGACGGTGTCGATCGAGCTGACCGACATCGGCGGTCCGGTGGCGCTGACGGGCAACCACGGGCCGGTGCTGACCTCCAGCACGGTCGGCGGCCCGCTGGCGTGCGCGGTGAACAACCCGGCACCGACGGACCACGACCTGCCGAACGTGGTGCGCGGCCCGGTGGCCGGGCAGTGCACGAAGATGTAACTCAGCAGTAGGTGCGTGAAGGCCACTCCGAGTGCATCGGGGTGGCCTTCACGCGTTTCCGGCACCGCTGGTGCGGATGACTCATTCCGGACGGCAGGTGTCGGTGTAGCGGGCGGCGATCGCCATCGCCCGGTCGCGCAAAGCCGTGCGGAGGGACTGCGGGGCGAGGGCTTCGGCGTCCGCGCCCAGCTGCCACAGCGCCCACTCGGCGTGCCAGGCGTCCTGATAGTTCACTTCGAACCGCAGCCAGCCGTCACCGTCGGGTTCCTCCGCGCGGACCGCCACCGCGGTGCCCAGCAGGTCTTCTCGGCGGGCCGGGCGGACCCGGACCAGCGTCGTGAGGTGGCCGTCGGCCAGGAAGGCGGCGCAACGTTGCCGCCAGAGCCGGTCCAGGTCGACCTCGCCCGGCCGCTCGGCCGGTTCGGCCAGCGACTCGGCGGCCCGGATCCGCGACAGCCGGTACGTCCGGTCCGCGCCCGCCCGCGTCGCCAGCAGGTAGCCGCGGTCGCGGACGGTGACCAGCCCGATCGGGTCCACCGTCCGCCACCGCGGTTCCTGGTTCGCGGCCGCGTAGTGCACGCGCAGCCGGCGTCCGCCGAGGACCGCGCGGCGGACTTCGAGCATCGCCGGGTGGTCGACCTCCTCGACGACCGGACGGCGGGAGAGCAGGTCGGTCTCGGGTTCGACGAGGAACCGCCCGGCCGTGGCCACCTGGGTCGGGGGCAGCGCGTCGGCCACCTTCCGCAGCGCCGAGGCCAGCGCCGGGCCGAGGCCGAAGGCCCGCCCGGTGGTCAGCAGGGCCAGGGCTTCGTCGTGGTTGAGGCCGGTGAGTTCGGTCCGGAAGCCCGGTAGCAGCGCGAACCCGCCGTGGCGGCCGCGTTCGGCGTACACCGGGACACCCGCCGCGGACAGCGCATCGATGTCACGCAGCACCGTGCGGGTGGACACCTCCAGCTCGCGGGCCAGCACCTCCGCGGTCAGCCGGCCGCGTTGCCGCAGCAACAGCACCAGGGAAACCAGCCGGTCGGCGCGCACCCGGGGAACCGTAGCGAATACCCGACACAGGATGTCGTGATTGCCCGGAAAGCTCCACGCAGTACTCGCGACGAACGGAGCTGAAGTGGCACTGGAACGCACGGCGGTCAACCCGGTGACCTGGTCCCTGGATCTGGGCTTCAACCAGGGGGAGGTCGTCTCGGGGCAGACCCGCACCCTCTACTGCTCGGGGCAGACGGCGCTGGACGCCGAGGGCAAGCCCCGGCACGAGGGGGACATCGCCGCCCAGCTCGCGCTGAGCCTGGACAACCTCGAGGCGGTGCTCACCGAGGCCGGCATGTCCCTGGCGCACCTGGTCCGGCTCAACGTCTATACCACCGACGTCGACGGGCTGTTCCCGCACTACGGCGTGCTGGCCGCGCGGCTCGGTGCCGCCGGGGTGGCCCCGGCCACCACGATGCTGGGGGTGAGCCGGCTGGCGGTCCCGGGCCAGCTGGTCGAGCTGGAGGGCACCGCCGTCGCCTGATCCGGACACTACTGCCCGCGCCGGCGCGGGCAGTAGTGTCCAGCACGCTGCGCCGTTCGGCGGCGGTTACGGTGGGCGCATGTCCGACGCCGCGTTCTTCTCCTCCTTCGAAACCGGTGACCCGCAGCCGGTGGACCCCGGCCTGCACGTCGGCGGCGGCCCGGACCGCTCCCCCACGGCCAAGACCGGCGTCGGCCACACCGGCCTGCGGGCCCTGCGCTACGGCGACCGGCCGCGGGCCGTCCTGTTCGAACTCGACGCACCCGTCACCGGGCGCACCGAGCTGTCCTATGTGGTCTTCCCGGTGGCCGACGGCGAGATCCCCGCCTACCACGCCACCCGAATCAGCCTCGACGTCGAATTCGCCGACGGCACCACCGCCGGCTTCGACCCGGTGGACGACAAGACGCTGTGGGTGGACCAGTGGAACCTCGTCCGCCGCCCGCTCGGGGCCTTCGCCGGGCGCCGGATCGCCCGGATCGTGCTGCGCACCGACGCGCCCGGGGAGATCACCGGCTGGCTCGACGACGTCCGGGTCGCCGAGCGCCCCGAGCCGCCGCGCGACCCGGTCGACTGCGTCCGCACGACCCGCGGCACGCACTCCAGCGGCGACTTCTCCCGCGGCAACAACTTCCCGGCCACGGCGGTGCCGCACGGGTTCAACTTCT
>NZ_JBSGJD010000334.1:0-8425 GCF_053605405.1 Amycolatopsis sp. NPDC003861 | reverse complement strand
GTTGCCGGCGTCGCCGGTGGACACGGTGATGGTCTGGCCCTGGATCGCCGCCTGCAGCGCCATGGAGTTGAACTGGTCCCGCGCCGCCTGCGGCAACGAGTTCTCGCCGTCGGCGTTGCCGTAGCTGTTGCTGATCACGTCCACGGCGTTGTCGGTGACGGCCTGGTTGAACGCGTCGTAGATCCCGGTGCCCTTGCAGGTTTTCCCGGCGTAGTAGCGGATTTTCGCGGCCGGGGCAATGGTGTGCGAGGCCTGCACGTCCAGGGTCTGCTCGGCGGCCCAGCCCTCGGCGCCACACTCGGTGGCGTCGGTGAACCCGCCTTGGGGCAGGACTGCGCTGTACTGGCCGGATGCGAGCGGTGGGACGCCGAGCTGGGCGGCGGCCTGGTTGGTGTCGGCGACGACGGTGTCGGAGTTGTAGGCGCCGACGACACCGATCGTCGTGCCGGCACCGGTGTTTCCGTTGCTCAGCTTGTACATCGCTCGGACCTGGGTGCCGGTGTAGCCGCAGAGGGAGTTGGACTGGGATCCGGCGGGGTACTTCTGCGGGACGTCGGTGTTGTTCTGCTCGCCCCACCAGCGCGCGCAGTGCTGCTCCGCCGCCGCGGCCGGGCGGGTGTGCTGGGGCTTGAGCAGAGCGGCGCTGTCGTCAAGCCCGAGCACCGCGGTGATCGACGCGCGCAGCGAGGCCGGCACGGTGACCGGCGACGTCGGGGCGGTAAGGGTCCGGGTGGCGCCGTCGATCCGGGTCCGGAATGCGGCGATCCTCGTACCGAATGCCGACTCCAGCGCTGAGGTCGGGGCTTCGGCGTCGACGAAGTGCCGGTTGGCGCTGACCCCGGTCACGTGCAAGCCCTGGGTGTCCAGCCACTGCGACACCTGCTCGACGGTGTCCTGAGTCGGGGCGAATCGGTCGAGGAACTCCTGTGAGGACAGGAACTTCCCGTGTCCGGCGGTGCCGGGTGTGGCCAGCTGCGCGGCGAGGTGTTCGGCGCCGGGCTGGTCGCGCAACGCGAGGGCGACCTGGATGTGCCGCACGGTGTTTCCGTTGGTGCGGGCGACTTCGGTGTGCGGGGTGGCCCAGGCCGGGGTGCTGCCGGCGATGGGCGCGCGGTCACCGGTGTCGCCGGCGGGGGTGCTGGGTGCCGCGACGGCGGTGGCCGCGGTGGAGGCGAGTAGGGCCGCGGTCGCGGCGAGGGCATGCCAAAGACGGCTGTGCATCGAGGTTTCTCCTTAAAAGGAAGGGAAAAGCCATCCAGCGTGAATGCCCGTCGAGTGATGGACGTGCTGGAGGGTGTGCCTCGTGCCGCAGCCAGCGATACGCGAAGAGGGGCTGAGCGGAGACTTCGGCTGGTGTGGAACTGGCCCACAGAGGACCTGGTCATCGTGGAGGTCGCTGCGCGACCGGTGCGAACGAAGTGCGGAGATGGCCGAAGGCGGGACGCGACAACGGCGGTCCGCGAGCCGTCCCGGCGTATAGTGTTGCCAGTGGTCTGAGCACGAGTAAGTCCCAACGTGGGTAGGCCGACCGCGCATGCACCGCGCCTCCCCCGGCGTGGAACACGATCCGCCTTGCTGAGACGAACAATAGCCCGATCTCGGCAAAAGTCAACGGGTGTGGCCCATTGATAAAGCGTCCTTGAGTGCGCCGAGTAGCTGTTACTGCGCAAGGTTGCGATAGGTATTGCGTTAAGTGCTCTCGGTAAGCCGCATGCAAGGCCATTTTCGGCCGATCGACCGAAAGCCCGTCCGACTACCGAGAGTAGTTGCACTGACGCTACCCGGTTGTTGACGATTAACCCGATCGAGTGTTGCATTGGTTAATGCTTGAGGGCTGCGGTGTTACCCGTGGTACGAAACATGACGCGGAGCGCCGCACACCTCGGGTGACGCGGCGCTTGCCAGTAAGGGGTCGTCGAAGGCATCGATCGATGCCCGCGACGAGCGGGAACGGGGCGAGGAGGGGCAATGCCGGAGTCGCAGGCCACGGCAGGGTGCAACAGTGTCATTGATGGTGCAACGCATCGGCGTCATGGCGCGTAGGCCGCTGCCGAGTGCCGGTATACCGGGTGCGGCCTATTCGACGACACTCATCGGTCAATCACACAAGGTGACTGAGGTCGAGGGCTATATCGACGAAGGCGACCCGGTAGTGGTGGTGACGGGCAGTGGCGGAGTAGGAAAGACTCGACTGGCCGGTGAGGCTTTTGAGCAGCGACGCGACGCCTACGACGCGGCCGCCTTCCTCCGCCTTGAGGAAATAAGCGGTGAAGCCGGCGACGAAGCGACAGTAGAGCGAATCTGCAACTTGCTGCTCGCAGATTTACACGTCGCGAATCACCAGCCCGACGCCCGGCCGCTGGACGTGCTGATCGGTTTCTTGTGCGACCGCAGTGTCTTGCTTGTGCTGGACAACTGCGAACAGCTGCTCAAGCCCGTCCAGGAACTTGTGGACCTGCTGATCAACCGGGCGCCGCACCTGCAGATCATCGTGACCAGCCGCGCCTGGCTGGAGATCCACGGCGCCCGCATCGTGCACCTCAATCCCCTCCGCGTCCCAGAGGAGGACGCCGGCCGCGTCGAGGCCGAAGAGTGCGACGCGGTGAAGCTGCTACAGGACCGCGCTGCGCTCGCCGGATGGCCGCTGACCGCAGACGACGACTGGTCGGTCATCGTCCGCCTGGTCCGCTGGTCCGACGGTATTCCGCTCATCCTGGAACTCGTCGCGGCCCAGCTGAGCACCGGACGATCGCCCCGCGTGGTATTCGAACGCCTGGAAGGCGGATCGGCCTTGAGATATGCCCCGGGAACCCGTGGAGTCCAAGCTCATCATCTGGCTCTGGACGCGGCGATCGGTGAATCCTGGAAGCTGTGCACCGAGGTGCAGCGGCGGGTGTGGGCGAGGCTGACGGTGTTCACCGGCGGCTTCACCCTCGAGGCGGCCGAGCAGGTCTGCGCGGACGCCGCCGTCGACCGCGCGGTGATCCTGACGACGCTGGACTACCTGGTCCGGCACTCGATCATTGAAGGCGCGTCGGCAGACGGTCGCTACCGTCAGCACAACTACCTGCGCGAGTACGGCCGGCGACGCCTGACACAGTTCGGTGACCAGGACGCGATCGAGGAAAGCCTCTGTGCATGGGTCGCGCAGCTGGTGCGCGACGCGGCTGACGGGTGGTTCGGCCGCGATGAGATGTGTTGGCTGACCGGGGTCAACGCCGAGTCCGGCAACATCACCGGGGTGGTGACGTGGTGTGCCGAACGCGGCCAGGTGGAGCGCGGTTTGACGATCATGGTCGACCTGCTGCGTACCCGGGCGCCGTACTTCTTCGCCACCGAGATCCCCGTGTGTCGCCAGGTCGACGACCTTTTGCGGGCCGGCCCCGCGGAGCCGTCGCCGGTGCGGGTCTCGGCGCTGGCGATGGTCGGCTGGATCTGGATCGCGATCGGCGCTCGCGAGCGCGGCAAAGCCCATCGCGACGAATGCCTTGACCTCGCCCGGCACATCGGCATGGAGAACGCCCCGGCGGTGCTGTTCATCGACGGCACTTATGACGCGCTGGCGATGGGCCTGCGCAGCGGCTACGCGAAGCTGGAGGCGGCCCGGGAGGGTTTCCGCGCGGCCGGCGCCGATGGCTCGGCCTACATGGCGGCGCTCTTCCACGCGTTTACCGCGGGTCTGCACGGCCCCGTCGAGGAGGCCGATCGCATGTCACAGTGGTGCTTGGACGAGGCCTACGCTCGTGGTGCGAAATGGGCGATCACCTGGGCGGAATGGACCCGCGGCCTGCCCGAAGGGTCACAGCCGCAGGCGAGCGCCCGCAACGCGCTGCACGCGCAGGTGAAACTCGGCGACCTGTGGGGGCCCGCCTGGGGGGTAGAAGAGGAAGCCCGCAAACGCGTGCTGGCCGGCGATCTTGTCGGCGGTGCCCACCTGTACGGCGGCTCGGACAGCCTCCAGGCCCGCCACGGCGTCCGGTTCAACGGCCTGCCCGGGTGGCGCCATCACCGGGACATCGCGATCGACGCGATCATCGACGGCATCGGCGAGGAGGCGTTCGAAGCCGCCCGCCTGACCGGGAGCCGATGGCGTGACGAGCAGATCGTGGCGTTCGCTCTGGGCGAGGCAGACCCTGTGTCGCCGCGACCGACTCGGCGCCAGTGGGAGATCGCGCGGATGGTCGGCGAGGAGATGTCGAATATCGAGATCGGCGCTGCCCTGCATGTGTCGGCGCGGACGGTCGAGGGTGAACTGACGAAGATCTACCGGCGCCTGAACCTGTGCGGCCGCACGGAGCTCGCCGAGTGGTATCGGCACACCTCGGCGCTCAGCGACGGCTCCAGCGCACCGGAAGCGCCGCCACCCCGCGGATGATCCCGAACGTGCGCCGCACGGAGGCGTCCGGCTGAAGGCAGAAATCGGGGAGCGCGCGCAGCAGCTCCTCGAGCATGACCCGCAGCTCGACCCGAGCCAGGTGGCGGCCGAGGCAGCGGTGCTCGCCTGCGCCCCACCCCAGGTGCGGTGTCCGGCTGCGCTCGCGGTCGAGGCGGAAGACCTCGCCGTCGTCGAAGCGGCGTTCATCGCGGTTGGCGCTGCCCCACGCCAGCAGCAGCCGGTCCCCGGGGGAGAGCGGCATCCCGCCGAGCTGGGTGTCGACGGTGGCGGTACGGCCGGTGGCCGCAACCGCCGGCTCGTAGCGGACCAGCTCCTCGACGAACGCCTCGACCTGCCCCGCATTACCTGTCACGCGCTCGCGCAGCGCGGGGTCTTCCAGGAGCTGCAGGATCGCGGTGGCGCAGGCGTCGGCGGTGGTCAGATGCCCGGCTGCGACCATCAGCATCGTCATCTTGACCAGCTCGTCCTCGCCGGTGATGCGCCCGTCGACCTCGGCGGTGACCATGCGCGAGAGCAGGTCATCGCCGGGGTAGGCGCGGCGTTCGCGGATCTGTCCGAGCAGGAAATCCGCGTACACCCGTCCGATCTGCTGGGCCTCGCTCACGGTCTCGGCGCCGTAGAGAGCGCGCACGTGCTCCGAGAGCCACGCCCGCTCCAGTTCCGAGAGCCCGAGCACCCGCCCGATCACCAACGGCGGCACCTGCTGGGTGTAGCCACTGACCAGGTCCGCCGCACCGCGGGGGATCAGCTCCTGCAGCGTTTCCCGGCAGATCGCCCGGACGTACTGCTCCTGGGCCGCCGCGGCCGCCGGGGTGAAGAAGTCCATGAGCGCGCGCCGCCACTGGTGATGATGCTCGTCGTCGGTCTCGAACATCGGCGCCACGGCCTCCCGCATCTCGGTGACCACCGCCGCCGCGCCCAGCCCGTCGACGTAGGCACTGAACCGGTCCGGTGCCTGCGCGGCCTCGCGGATCTCGTCGTAGCCGGTCACCAGAACGAACCCATCCAGCTCACCGCTGCGCGCGACCGGACACCCCCGGCGGATCGTCCCCAGCGTCTCGTAGGCCGTTTCGGCGACCGCGGGATCGAGATGGTTGAACCCGCGTGCCATTGTCGCCGGATCACTGTCAGTCTCGCGCGTCGGCGCGTCCCCCGAACTCAGCACCATGACTTCTGACTAGTCGGCCGCAGACCCCGGAATCAACCCTCCACCAGGCAAGAATGCGGCCCGCGCGGGAAATATGCGGGCCCCGCATCCACCCCGCAACGACCGCAAACACCCCCGCAAACGAACACTGCGGGATCCAGCGGGCGTCTCCGGGCGTCTGAGGTGTATCGCGTCCGTCAGTATGGCGGCAACGCTCTGACCTGCTTCGATAAAGGTCATCAGTGCTGAGCGTGACCAAGGGGGCCGGTGGGGACCGGCTGGATCCAACCAACATCCAGGGGCGACAGTGGAGACGACAGAATACGAAGATCACGAGTTCATCCGGCACTGCGACGGCATCATCGCCACGCTGCCGATCCGATACCCATTCGATGTGCATGCCTTCATCGACGCCTTCGGCGAACAACGAGGAATAGCCGTCGTTCTAGGCCGAATGCCGACCGGGAGAGGCGGGACCAGCGGGCTACTGGTCCGCGCGCGGACGCAATGCTGGCTCGGGATCGCGGCCGCCGCCGTACCGGCGCACGTCGCCCACATCACCTACCACGAGATCGGACACTTGGTGCTCGGTCACCCCGGCGACTACGTCTGCGGCCGCCGCTCCTGTCCAGACGACCGTTGGGAGATCGAAGCCGAACAATTCGCCTACCGGTTGCGCGCCCACATCCGGGCCGGGATGGCACGCCACCGCGACCGGCTCCCGCCCGGCCGCAGGGCGCTGCGGGCCGCGTTCGGATCCCGCCGGCACCTGTGCGCCGATGCCTGACGCGGTCGCTGTGCTCTGGTACGGCGCCGCAGCTGCCGGCGTGACCGAGTCGGCCCGGAAAGCGCTGGTCAATCGAGGGTTCGGCTACACCCTCAGTCGCCACTTCCTGACCGCCGGCATCGCCTGCATGGCCTTGTCGCTGGCGGCCGGGGACCCGATGACGCTGGACTGGGCCGATCAGCTGACCGGCCTGCACAACGTGGCGATCGTGGTCCACAACCTGCTGGCCATGCTGGCGATGGTCTTCACCGCCGCGTTCCTGCACACCCTCGGGCAGCTGCGCCTCCCCTTGCCCGGCGTCGTCACGATCTTCGTGGCCTGCGCCGCGGCGATGGTCACCCTCTACGTACTGGCCGGGGCGCACACGTCCTTCTTCGGGTCGCCCCAGAACCCCACGTTGCCCTCGCAGCTCTACAGCGCGATCTACCTGACCTACATGGTCGGCTGGCTCGCGGCGCTGCTGCTCGGGTTGACCGTGGTCGCGATGGGCGAGGTAGCCGGGGTCCGCGGCGGAGTCACCCTGGCGCAGCTGGGGGTGGCGGTGTCGCTAGTCGGGCTGTCCTGGCGGCTCGGCGTCGTCCTGCGCCTGCTGTTCGACCCGCATCACCCGCCTCGCGGCACCCACTTCGCGGTGTTCACCGACGGCGTCGGGCTGGTGCTGTTCATCGCCGGCTCCGTGTTCGCCGCCGCAACCCGCAGAATGTTCGACCGACGCGACCAGCGCCGCACACAACGCCAAGAAGCCGCCATCGAGCGGCTGTGGCGGCGCGTGCGGATTCTGCTCGTCCACCGCCGCCGGCCGCCGTTGACCTCGATCCAGCAGATGGTGGAGATCGAGGACGCGCTGCTCATCGTGGATCAGCTGATCGATTCCTCGACGCGGTCCGCGATACGCAACGACCTGTCGGACCTCGTACTGCTCTACGAGATGGATATCGAGCCGATGGCGACCGCCGTCGAGATCGAGATCGCCATTGCCGTCATCGTCGCGCGGCTATCGCGGCCGACGGCGGTGCACGCCGAGGGCAACACCGACGGCGCCGATGACACCGAGGCGTGGTGGCCCGAGACCGAGCGGCTGCCCGTCGACGACGACCAGCGAGCCAGGTGGCTGGCAGCTACCGGAGCAGCGCTGAGCGAGCGTCGAGTACGGCGCTTGGCGAAGAAACTGGGACCGAAGCCGCCCCGCCGGTAGCAGAGCGTGACAACAAGTCGCCGGAACCCGTCAGGTGGGCCGCCCGTGGCCGGTGCCGCGGGCGGTCCGGGCGATCCGTTCCAGCACTTTCAGCAGCTGCTGCTTGTCGGCTTCGTGGGCGCCGTCGAGGTAGCTGGCGATTCTCCGGGCGTTGACGTCGAGGCCGCCGAATTCGGTCATCAGCTCGTGGGCTCTGCGGTCGGTCTCGTCATGCGGCAGCTCGAAGGCCGCTGCCGGAACGTTGGGGTAGAGCAGCTTGTGATGGATTCGCCAGAACTCGGCCAAGGCATCGTTGATCTGCGGGCGCGTGTTAGCCCGGACCCCGCCCTTGAAGTTGTGGAGGGCCTGTTTGGTCAAGGTCTCCCCGCTACGGGCCTGAACCCACCGTGCCACCAGCGTCGCCGGGGCGACGAAACTCCGGAACCCGGGGGCCTCGTCGGCGGCCAGGCGAGCGATCTCGTCGGGATCGGTCACGGGTTCGCCGTCGAGCACGTAGTAGGTCGACTCGTGATCGAACAGGTACGTCAGCCGCTCGGCGAAGGTGTCCAGGTTGAGCAGTTCAAGCGTCAGCTGCTGCTGCGAGGCGTAGGAGCGGCGCGGTATCGGCGAGTCCAGGTACTCGGGCGCAGTTTTTTCCCAGCCGTCGAATACTGGTTCATCTTCGTATCGTCGTCCCACATCGCCCCCACCATTGCCGTCATCACCTGGCGTTTGCTTCGCGGTAATGCCGGCATTTGACACCTAGCGAGTTGCGTCTACCATCGAAGCAAAGAGCCACACTCGTTGCCAGTGTCTTCGGTTTGCCGAGAGAAAGCAACCTACGCCACCCCGTCCAGGGGGTTGGAGCACGGTCCCGCTGTGACCGCCGCACCCTTCACCGGCGCACCACCACCGCTGAGG
>NZ_JBSGJD010000333.1:0-8569 GCF_053605405.1 Amycolatopsis sp. NPDC003861 | reverse complement strand
GTCAAGGCGGGAAAGCGTGCCTTGACACACCCGGCCGCCGACTGAAGGGATAGCTGGGATGAGGGGCGGGGGAGGTCTGGTGACGTCGCTGGTCTCCTCGCGCTCCCGGCCGCCGGTCCGCGGGTGGCGGTGCCGTGGCCGGCTTGCGCCCCCGGCCGCCGGTCCACAGCACCCAACCCGGCTCGCGCCCCACCCGCCAGACCGCAGCCCCAACCCGGCTCGCGCCCCCGGCCGCCGATCCACAGCGCCCACCCCGCCCGCGCCCCGGCCGCCGGCTCGGGTCTCGCCTGTGGACAACACCCGCGCCGGCGCCCGAATCTGTCGGTGCCCTCCGCTAGCGTGGAAATCGGGGGCTGCTCAGGCACCCCTACCGGCCGAGCCGCCAGAGCGATGTCACCTCCGCCGCCCGCGCCCGATGCAGCGGGTCGGCCAAATCGACCGCTCGCGGGTGCCGGGGCGCCGCCTCCGTCCGGCCCACCACCCGCAGCCCCGCCGCCGTGATCCAGGCCAGCAGCTCTGCCCGCGTTCGCAGCCCCAGGTGCTCCGCCAGATCCGACAGCACCAGCCATGCCTCGCCGTCCGGGGTCAGGTGGCGGCGTGCTCGGTCGAGGAAGCCGCGCAGCATTCGGCTGCCCGGGTCGTACACCGCGTGGTCCAGTTCCGTGCGGGGCCGGCCCGGGAGCCAGGGCGGGTTGGCCACCACGAGCGGGGCCCGGCCCGGTGGGAACAGGTCCGCCTTCACCACCTCGGTGCGGTCGCCGAACCCCAGCCGGTCCAGGTTCGATGTCGCGCACGCGACGGCTCGGGGCGAAGTGTCCGTTGCGACCACTCGATCCACCCCACGGTGGGCCAGGACGGCCGCGAGCACGCCCGTTCCGGTGCCGATGTCGAACGCCCGCTCCGTTCCCGGCAACGGCGCTTCCGCCACCAGGTCGACGTACTCCTGCCGGATCGGTGCGAACACGCCGTAGTGCGGATGGATCCGCGCGCCCAGTGCCGCGACGAAAACGCCGGTGGCGCGCCACTCCGCCGCCCCGAGGACGCCGAGGAGCTCCCGCAACGGCACCGCGGCCGCGACCTCCGACGGGCCGTAGACCGCCGTGCACGCGGCCCGGACGTCCGGTGCCCGGCGCAGCGGGATCACGTGGCCGGGGTCGAGGGGGATGTACAACAGCGACAGCAGCCGCGCCCGGCGGGCGCGGTCCGCGCGGTACCGGGCGTAGTCGTCCGGTGGAGGCAGTGGGATGCGGCGGTTCACGGCCGCGAGCAGGCGCATTGCGGACGGGTATTCGCCGTGCCAGAGCAGGGCGGTGCCGTCGGACATCGTGCGGAGGGCGGCGTCGGCGGACAGGCCGTCGCCGGCCGCGATCGCGACCCGCGAAGGCGGGGAAAAGAGCCGGCGATCGGGTTCGCCGGGTAGGACGAGGTGAGCCACGAGAAGGGTTTTCCGTTCTTGCTGCGGGCACGGCGAAGCACCCGCGAGAGGTGCGGGGTGTGCGGACGACCGGAGCGGGAACTAGCTCAGGACAGCAGCATGAACGGGATTCGTCACCCCCCGACCCTAGCTGCGGGCCCCGGACCATGCGTACAAAGGACGGAAGAGGTGATGCCGGATGGTGTTGCGGCACGGGAAGCGGCGCCGGTGGGCGGTCGTCGCCGCCGTGGCTGCCGTGCTCGTTTCCGCTCCTTCGGTCGTGGCCGCTCTCGCTCCGGCCGGTGCGGCCGGCGATCCCGAGCAGCTGCGGGCGCTCGTGCTCGGTTCCGCCGGGAAGCCGTACCAGGGCTACGCCGAAAGCGCCGGCTCGCTCGCCCTTCCGGAGCTGCCGAACCTCGCCGCCGTCACCGCGCTCTTCTCGATGCGGACGCCGATGCGGGCCTGGTACGCCGGGCCCGACCGCTACCGGGTCGACATCCTCGGGACCGCCGGTGAGCACGACGTCTACCGGTTGCCCGATGGCGAATACACCTGGGACTACGGCGACAACACGCTGACCGAGCTGATCGGCGAGCCCGACCTGCGGCTACCGCGGGCCGGGGACCTGCTGCCGCCCGAGCTCGCGCGGCGGATCCTTCGCGCGGCGAAGGGCGATCCGGTGAGCGCGCTGCCCGGGCGGAACGTCGCCGGCGTCGCCGCGTCCGGCCTGCGGCTGGTGCCCGCCGATCCCGACACCACCATCGGCCGCGTCGACGTCTGGGCGGACCCGGTCACCGGGGTGGCGGTGCGGGTCGAAGTGACCGCGCGTGGGCAGGAGGCGCCGATCCTGGTGACCGAATTCCAGCAGCTCGAACAGACGACGCCGGTCGTCGAGGCGCCGCGGCCCGCCCTCGGGTCCGGCTTCAACGTGGTGAGCGCTCCGGACGTCGCCGACACGCTCGGCGCGTTCAGCCAGGTCACGCTGCCGACCTCGCTGGCCGGGCGTCCGCTGCTGTCGTCGAACTTCGGGGGCGTGCAGGGCGCCGCCCTCTACGGGCGCGGGCTGGCCGCCTTCGCCGTGATCGCGGTGCCGCGGACCGTGGCCAACGCGGCGGGCGACGCCGCCGGGAAGGCCGGTGCGGTGCAGGTGAAACTCGCCGCCGGGAGCGTCGTGCAGCTGTCGATCACGCCGCTGTCGCTGGGCATCGTGCGGTCGTCGGTCTCCCGCCGCTCCTACCTGCTGGCCGGGACGGTGACACCGGACGTCCTGAAGTCCGTCGCCGACGAGCTGTCCCGGCTGCGCCGGAGCGGCCCGTGATCGTCACGCGCGCGCTGACCAAGCGCTACGGCCGCACGGTGGCCGTCGACGCGGTCGACCTCGAAGTCCGCGAAGGCGACCGCTACGGCTTCCTGGGCCCCAACGGCTCGGGCAAGACCACCACCGTCCGGATGCTGCTCGGCCTCGTCTACGCGACCGCCGGGGAGATCGAGGTGCTCGGCAAACCGGTGCCGAAGCGGGTCGCCGAGGTGCTGCCGGACGTCGGCGCGCTCGTCGAGGGCCCGGCCGCGTACCCGCACCTGTCCGGGCGCCGGAACCTCGCGCTGCTCGACGCCGCCGGACGCGGGGGCGGGCGGCGCACCCGGCGCCGTCGCATCGACGACGCCCTCGAGCAGGTCGGGCTGGGCGGGGTCGACCAGCGGCCGGTGAAGGCGTACTCGCTCGGCATGCGGCAACGCCTCGGGCTCGCCGGCGCGCTGCTGCGGAAGCCGCGGCTGCTGATCCTCGACGAGCCGACCAACGGGCTCGACCCCCAGGGCATCAAGGAGATCCGCGAGCTGCTGGTCGAGCTGAACGCGGGCGGCACCACGGTGTTCCTCTCCAGCCACCTGCTGGCCGAGGTGGAGCAGCTGTGCACGCGCGTCGGCGTCGTCGACCGCGGCCGGCTCGTGCTGGAGGAGGATCTCGCGACGCTGCGCGCGGCCACCGGCCGGATCCTGGTCGGCACGCCGGACCCGGCCGAGGCCGCCGCGGTCCTCGACGGGCAGCTCGAAGCCCGCGACGGCGACCGGCTGGTCATCCGGCACGGCGATCCGGCGGCGCTGAACGCGATGCTCGTCGAAGCGGGGGTGCGCGTGACGTCGATCCACGCCGAACAACGGACCCTCGAGCAGGTCGTCCTCGACGTGACGGGGCCGGGCTCGGACCGGTTCGGAGCGGCGGAATGATCGGTGTCGAACTGCGGAAGCTCGCGCTGCGGCCGCGGGTCTGGTTCAGCGTGCTCCTGCTGTGCCTGCTGCCCGCGATCGTCGGCGTCTTCCTGGCGACGGCCGACTTCGCGCCGCCGCCGGGGCAGGGCGGGGCGTTCCTCTCGGCGGTGGTCAACGACGGCGCGCTGTACCCGGCCGCCGCGCTCGCGCTGGTGCTGCCGCTGTTCCTGCCGATCGCGGTCGCCGTCACCGCGGGCGACGCGATCGCCGGCGAAGCGGCCACCGGCACCCTGCGTTACCTGCTGGTGCGCCCGGTCGGCCGGACCCGGTTGCTGGGCGCCAAGATGGTCGCGCTCGCGGTGTACGTGACCGCGGCGATCGTCATCGTCGTGCTGACGTCGCTGGTGCTCGGGGTGATCCTGTTCGGCACCGGCGGCACCCCCGGCGTCGCCGGACCGGGCGGGCAGCCGACCGGCGTGACGTCGCTGTCGGGGCAGTCGCTCAGCTCGTCCGCGCTGGGGCTGCGGCTGCTGGGCGCGGTGTCCTACATCGTCGTGTCGATGCTCGGGTTCGCGGCGATCACGGTGTTCCTCTCGACGGTGTCCGACTCGGCGCTGGGGGCCGCGCTGGGCGGGCTGGCCGTGCTGATCACGAGCTCGGTGCTGGAGACCCTGGACGCGGCGGCGGCCGTGAAGCCCTACCTGCCGACGCACTACTGGCTGTCCTGGATCGACTTCTTCCGCGATCCGGTGCTGTGGCGCAACATCGATCACGGGCTGCTGCTGCAGGCCGGCTACATCGTGGTGTTCTTCGGGGCCGCGTGGGCGAACTTCGCGACGAAGGACGTCACGAGCTGAGGCACTCGGCCGGCGCTTCGAGCGGGGTGGTGCCGAGGGCCTGCAGCACGATCTCGGTGACGGCGGCGTCGGTCGGCAGGTCGCCGTGGCCGGCCGGGTTGCCGGGGCAGACCTGCTGGAGCGAGACGTTGACGGCGCCGTCGAGCCGGGCCGAGTCCGGCGGGGTCACCGTCTCGTCGTGGTCGGTCCAGAGCGACAGCCACGGCAGGCCCGGCGGGAGCGGCTGCTTGGCCAGCTCCTGCAGGAGGCTGCTGCCCGGCGCCAGCTGGACGCACGCGGTGGGGCAGCCGCCCGGGACCAGCGCGCCGCCCGCCGTGGCGAGGCCGGTGCCGTGCATCGGCGCGCCGAGCGTGACGACCCGGCGGGCCTGGTGGTCGCCGTTCTCCCGGCCGACCCACAGCCGGGCCACGACCCCGCCGGCGGAGTAGCCGACGACGTCGACCGAAGGCGCGCCTTGTTCGTAGGCCTTCTCGACGGCTTCGGCGAGGACGGCGGCCTGTTCGACGAGGTCGCCGGTGCCGTCGCCGGCCAGGGTGAGCACCTCGGCGGACCGGCCGGTGGCCTGCCGGATCCGCTCGGCGAGGGTCTCCAGGGCACCCCGGCCGCCGCCGTAGCCGGGGACCAGGAGAACCGGGCCGGGCTTGTTCTGGTCCGGTGTCCCGGCTTCGGGCGCGGCTTTGGCACCGGAGGTCACGAGGACGGTGGCGACGACCACGGCCACCACCGCGACGGCGACGCTGGTCAGCATCAGCCGCCGCCGCGGGCTGAGCCCGCTCCACCACGCCGTGATCCGCACCCTTCCATGATGACCCGGCGGCCGCGGGACCGCCGTGATCGGAGGCGGAACTCGCGTGACCGAAGCCGGAACTCGCGTGAGCGAAGCCGGAACTCGCGTGATCGGAGGCGGGACTTGTGTGATCGGAGGCGGGACTCGCGTGATCGGAGCCGTTACCGCGCGTGCTTGGCGTTGAAGCGGGCCTTCTTCTGGCGGTTGCCGCACGTGTTCATGTCACACCAGCGGCGGGTGCGGCTCTGGCTGGTGTCGAAGAAGGCGGCCCGGCAGGTCGGGGAGGCGCACAAGGCGAGCTTTCCGTCCCGCTCGCCGGAGACGATCGCGATCGCGTCGGCGGCGATCACGCTCAGGGCGTCTTCCACGCGGGACGGCGAGCCGAGCCGCCACTGCCGCGTTCCGTCGGAGGTCAGGACCGCCGCGGCGCGGCCCTCGATGCTGCAGTCGTTGAGGACCTGGACCGCCGGTGCCGGGAGGGGCTCCTGCACTGCGGCCGCGGTCGCGGTGGCGTGGATCGACTCGCGCAGTTCGCGGGCGCGCTCGAGCTGGGCGGCGGTGCAGGAGTCCACGGCGAGGCCCCACACCGCCAGCCAATCGAGGAGCCGCTGCGGTGTGGGAATGCGCTCGACGGCGTCGCCGCACCGCTCCGTCAACGTCGCCGTGAAGCTCGTCGCCAGCACGGTACCGAGGCGGAATTCGGGGAACGCGGCACGCATGGAACCAGCTTAGCCGGTTGCTGCCCGAACCGGCCTCGTGTTAGAACCGTCTGAGCCGGTTCACGACGCCAAGGAGGTCCCATGCCCCTGCTCACCAGCGACATCCACGCCTTCGAAGCCCGCGCCACCGACGCCGACCTCGACGACCTGCGCGCCCGGCTGGCCGCGGCCCGGCTGCCCGAGGCCGCCACCGGCCCGGGTCAGGGCGTCCCGCTGGCCGACCTCGTCGACGTCGTCGAGTACTGGCGCACCGGGTACGACTGGCGGGCGTTCGAAGCGCGTCTCGACCGGATCGGGCAATTCCGCACGACCATCGACGGCCTCGGCATCCACTTCCTGCACCGCCGGTCCCCGCGGGCGGACGCCACGCCGCTGCTCATGACGCACGGCTGGCCGGGCAGCGTCGCCGAATTCGTCGACGTCGTCGACGAGCTGGCGGACCCGGACGACGCCCGCGCGCCCGCGTTCCACGTCGTCGCGCCCTCGCTGCCCGGCTTCGGGTACAGCGACAAGCCGGCCACCACCGGGTGGGGCACCGAAAAGATCGCGGCCGCCTGGGTGGAGCTCATGGGCCGGCTCGGCTACCGCCGGTTCGCGGCCCACGGCGGCGACTGGGGCGGCAACATCACCACCGTGCTCGGCGGCCGGTTCCCGGACCACGTGCTGGGCATCCACTCGACGTTCGCCGAAGGGCTCCCCGGGGCGGCCACCGACGGCCTGACGGCGGCCGAGCGCCGGTGGGCCGAGGAGACCCGCCACTTCTGGCGCCACCGCGCGGCCTACGCGAAGCAGCAGGCGACCCGGCCGCAGACGATCGGCTACTCGCTCGTCGACTCCCCGGTCGGGCTGCTCGCCTGGATCCTCGACAAGTTCGCCGAGTGGTCCGACACGGAGGACAGCCCGTTCGAGACGATCTCCCGCGACCGCATCCTCGACGACGTCACCCTGTACTGGCTGACCCGCAGCGGCGCCTCCGCGGCCCGGATCTACCACGAAAGCCACAACTCGCTGGATCCCGAGCTCCGGGTCGACGTCCCGGCGGCGATCACCATGTACCCCCGCGACATCGAGAAGTGCCCGCGGCCGTGGGCGCGGGAGCGGTACCGGCAGATCGTCCGGTGGCGGGAGCCCGGAGCCGGGGGACACTTCCCGGCACTGGAGGTGCCCGGGTACTTCGTCGAGGACCTGAGGGAAGGGCTCGCGGCCGTGCTGGCCGCTCAGCCGGCGCCGTAGCAGACGTAGCTGAAGGCGGCCGGGGAGTCCGGCAGCTCCGCCTGGGCGCGGGCCAGGGCCGCCGCCGGGGTCAGGCCGGAGGCCAGGTGGCGGTGGTGGCGGACCATCAGCGCGCGGCCGGCGTCGTCGGGGATCGGGAGGACCGTCGCGACCAGGCTCGTCGTGCCCAGCGCCAGCAGCGCGGAGGCCAGGCCCAGCAGCTCGTCGCCTGCGTGGATCGCCGAGCGGCCCGAATCGCAGCCCGACAGCACCACCTGACGCGGCGGGCGGGCCAGCCGTTCCAGGTCGTACACCGTCAGCGGACCGTCGGCCAGCTGCAGCGCCGAGAACAGCGGGTTGTCCGTGCGGAACACCCCGTGCGCCGCGAGGTGGCCGAGCGCGGCGCCGTCGAGCGCGGCGAGCACCGGCTCGACCCGCGCGCTGCGGCCGGTAAACCGCCGGGCACCGGGATAGCGGCGAGCCAGCGCGGCAGCCTCCGCGGCGGCGTGCGGCAGCCCGGGCCCGGCCACGACGACGTGCTCCCCGCCGTGCCTGCCGGACGCCGTCGCGGCGCGGTGCCACAGCGCCGCCGAGGGGGCCAGCGACACCGGCCGGCCCTGGCAACCCGGCAGGGCGGGCCAGGGGAGTTCGTGCAGCCGCCCGGTCGGGACGATCACCAGCGGGCCGTCGCCCAGCGGGAGCGGGGCGAGCAGCAGGTCGTCGAGACGGCGGGCCGTCCGCTCGGCGAGCCCGGCGGGGGAGCCGAGGCCGAATGCGGACCGGCGCAGGGCGAACCGCAGTTCGTCCAGGCGCTCCGCGGCATCGGCGGCCGGGCCCAGCTCGTACCGCCGCAGCCGGCCGCCGCCGAGGACGAGCGCCGTCAGCCGTCCGTCCAGTTCGAGGTACTCCACCAGGGTGGCCGGGCCGAGCGCCTCGGCGAGTTCCGCACGCGCCGGGATGCGAGTGTCCGAAGTGGACGTTCCGGAGGCGTGCCGGGCGCGGTCGCGGACCGCCTTTTCGAGCCGGGCCTGCCGGCGCAGCAGGGCCGGCGCCTGCTCGGGGCCGGCGGCGAGGTCGACGGCGGTCTGGCGCAGCGCGGCGAGGTCCGCGGCCAGTTCCTCGTCGTCCGGCGGCCGCGCGGGCCGCAGCCGCAGCGCGCCGGCGTGCCGCCGCTCCGCCCACCGCAGGACGGCCTCCGGGTGCCCCGCTTCGACGGCGAGCCGCAGGCCCAGGCCGGTCAGCTCGCTCGCGTGCCCCGACGCGTGGGCGCGCAGCTCGCTCGCGCCCAGCCCGGCGCGGAACCGGCCGATCACCCGGACCCCGGCGCGCACGGCGGCGTCCGCGCCCCGGCGGTCGCCGTGGACCAGCCGCA